>JBAWHH010000802.1:0-1587 GCA_049593715.1 Rhodocyclaceae bacterium | reverse complement strand
GTCAGGGCCCGGGCGGTGTTCGGGTACTGAGCCACCCAGGCGGCGGTTGTTCCCAACACTTTTTCCGGATGGTCGGGCCACACGTCCTGGCTGGAGGCGACGGAAAAACTCACGCCATCGGCGATGCCGCGCTGATTCCACGGCTCGCCGACGCAGAAGCCGTGCATGCGGCCAAGGCGGCAGGTCAGGACCATCTGGGGCGGTGGCACGCTGATGGTGCGGACGTCCCGCAGCGGATCGATGCCGATGGCCGCCAGCCAATAGTTGAGCCACAGGGCGTGCGTACCGGTGGGAAAAGTCTGGGCGAAAGCGAAGCTGCCGGCCGGGTGTTTTGCCACCAGGGCCGCCAGGGCTTCACCGTCGGTCACGCCTTGATCGCGCAACTGGCTGGCGAGGGAAATGCCCTGGCCGTTCTGGTTCAGGGTCATCAGGATCGCCATTTCCTGCTGCGGTCCGCCGACCCCCAGTTCCAGGCCATAGACCAGGCCGTAGAGGATCTGGGCGGCGTCCAGATCGCCCGCCATCAGTTGGTCCCGGATCGAAGCCCAGGATGAAGCCCTCGTGGGGACGATCCGGATGCCGTACTTCGCGTCGAATCCTTTCGCCGCGGCCATCACCACGGGCGCGCAGTCGGTGAGCGCGACAAAACCCACGCGCACCTCGCTCTTTTCCGGCGCATCGGAACCGGCGGCAAAGGCCGTTCCGGCAGGAAACGCTTGCCCGTTCATGGTTGTCCCGCTCCGGGCTGCGCAAGACCGCAGCAGGACACCATGGCCATCGCCGGTAGGTTTCTCTCAGGCATTCGTCGCATCCCCCATCGATCGGAAGCGGAAAATAAAAAAGGCGCCGGCCCCCGCGGAACGGGAGCAGACGCCTTTGTCTTGTGCCGGGACGCCGTTGCCCCGGGCTCGTCAATCCTTACGCAATGAAGATGCCAGGACTACTCAAAATAGCGGAAGTCCTTACATTTCAGTGCTTTTGGTAGTGGTCTGGCAGATTCGAGCAGCGGGCTGCCGGCCCGGTCGATGCACTGCTGCGGTGCACAGTAGGCCCGGGGCTGCACAAAGGTAATGCGGGGATGGGTGGGACCGGGATCCAGCGCTACAGAAGGATGTTCGCCAGGTCGACCACATCCTGGGCCATGGCCGCCAGCGTTTTGCCCCGGTCCATCGCCAGCCGGCGCAGCGTGGCGTAGGCCGTCTCCTCGTCGAGGCCACGGCTTTTCATCAGGATTCCCTTGGCTTTATCGATGATCTTGCGGTCCGAGAGCTTTTTCGTCGCCGCCGAAAGCTCCAGCTTCAACGCCTGGAACGCTTCGAACTGGGCGATCGCCACCTCGATCACCGGTGTGAGCCGACCTGGGTCCAGGCCATCGACGATATATGCGGCCACCCCGGCCCCAATGGCACGCCGCATGGTTTTGTCGTCGAAGCTCTGGGCAAAGATCACCACCGGGCGCGGCATGTCGCGCTCCATCGTGGCAAGGTGTTCGAGGGTGGCGCGGGACGGCGCGTCGGTGTCGATGAGGATCACGTCGGGCTGGATGCGGGTGACGTGGTCGGCCAGATCGTCGGCGCTCGCCAGCAC
>JBAWHH010000801.1:0-1873 GCA_049593715.1 Rhodocyclaceae bacterium | reverse complement strand
TAGTGGTCTGCCCCCTTTTGTTTTGAAATAGACCCAACCCTGCCCCCTTTTGCCACTTCTTACCCCCCTTGGTTTCCTGGCTTAGTGACTTACCGCGACCTTCTTGCCTTTGGGCTGGCCGATGGCGGCCAGCATTTCGACGAACCAGGGGGTATCAATGTCGAACGGCTTGCCGCCCTTGATGCGCGGGAACTCGATGGCACGCAACACGTTGCCCCTGTCTTCGTCGTGGCCGATGACGCCGGCTTCGCCGCGAAAGGCGCATTCGACGGCCAGGTCGGCGCAGGACTTGATCAGACGAATGTCCTCGACATTGGCGGGAGCGGCACGGGAAAAATAGCCGGATTTTTGAACCAGGGTCTTTTCCGCACCCATCATCTCAGCGAATTGCTCGCCAAACCATTTGCCGGGGTTGATGGCGTCCAGCTTGACGTGGCCAAAGGCGTCACGCGGAACGTCCACACCCTTGGCCTCCAGCTGCGCGACGATGGCCTCGACGCCAGCGCCTTCGGAGACGAAAATATTGACGCAATCGTGTTTGTCCATCACGGCACGCAAGCGCTTGGCCTCGGCGGCAAGGTCGATCTCCATCTCGGGAACGAAGACGGCATGGACCTCGAACGCGTTCCTGTCGACGCCGATGGCGGGAAGCCATTCCGTGCGATCGAGAAGCTTGCGGTACTCCTGTGCCGTGGCGGCGGTGAGCCAGCCACAATTGCGGCCCATCACTTCATGCACGATCAGCATGCGCGGATTTGCGCTGTGTTCCGCCACGACGTTCTGGAAGTTGCGCGCCCCCTGCTCGGCGGCCGTCCAGGCGCCGAGTGATTGCTTGATCGGAAAAACATCGTTGTCAACGGTTTTAGGCAGGCCGATGACAGTGAGGCCGTAGTTGTTCTTCGCCAGGAAGGCGGCCAGATCGGCGGCGGCGATGCTGGTGTCGTCGCCGCCGACGGTATGGAGGACATCCACGCCGTCCTTGACCAGTTGGTCTGCAGCGACTTTCTGCGGATCCTCGCCTTCCTTGACCAGGCCGCGCTTGACGCAGTCCTTCACGTTGGTCAGCTTGACCCGGCTGTTGCCGATCGGCGAGCCGCCGAAGCGATGCAGCAGGCCGGCTTTTTCGCGCACTTCCGGGGTGACTTTGTACGAATCCCCGAGCAGCAGCCCTTTGTAGCCGCTGCGATAGCAGATGATGTCAATGCTGGGATCGATCTCGGTGTAGCGCTCGATGAGGCTACCAACGGCTGAGCTGAGGCAGGGGGCCAAACCGCCTGCCGTGAGTATGGCGACTTTCTTGGGTTTATTCATAGTTGACCTTCATCTCGTCAAGTTAGGGAAAGAAAGGATAGGAAGCTCCTGGAGTTTCTGATTGACTGGATAAAACTCCTCGCAGGGGGCGGGGAGAAATAAAGGATAGGAGATCCAATGCCACCTTGGGGAGTATCTGTCCGCCTGGCAGTCGCAGTCAATCGGGGATTCTGGGCCGAGAGCCGCTGAGAAATGCTCGGAATCGCGACCCGACTGCTGCCTGGGGTCAGACGAGTGGGGGGCGTTGGCTGCTCGGCTGACCCCAGGCACGAGTTGCCCCATGGTAAATAGGGGGTAAATAGGGTAGAGGAGAGGACAGGCTCTCGCCTGCCCTCCCTCATCAAACCGTGCATGCGGTTTTCCCGCACACGGCTTTCCGATGTTCTTCACATCAAGGCATGCGCCGAGCGCCAGCCCGCCACCGCGGGAAGCTTATACAGCCCATAGCGCCCGTACAGATCAGCCCTCGGGAAACGACGCAGGCCGCTCCCTCTGTCCTTCACCTTATGGCGCTTCATCAAGTGGGTTCGCAATCGGTCTTCCGCGTGGTTCCTGACCTTGC
>JBAWHH010000800.1:0-3587 GCA_049593715.1 Rhodocyclaceae bacterium | reverse complement strand
TCATACTCGTAGTGTCGATCGAGCCATGTGGTTTGCGCAACGCGTAAGGGCTGGGGTGGCCAATGTCAATTTGGGCACGTATGGCAGCGAGCCCCACATGCCTTTTGGCGGTTTTGGCGCCTCTGGCAATGGAAGCCGCGAGCCGGGTATTGAGGCGCTCGATGTTTATTCGGAACTGAAGAACATCTCTTTTCTCGTTCGTGAGGGCTTGCTTTGACCACGAAACCCCGCGCTGTCGCCTTTGTGCCTGCCCGTTCCGGGTCGAAGCGTGTGCCGCACAAGAATATCAGGCCTTTGGCAGGCCACCCTATGTTGGCCTATTCCGTTCGCGCCGCCATCGACAGCGGCGTATTTGATAGTGTCGTCTGCGCAACGGACAGCGAGCTTTATGGAAGCGTGGCACGTCATTACGGTGCGGAAGTGCCATTTCTTCGTGCTGCCGAGATATCGGGCGATAAATCGCCAGATGTCGAGTGGGTCGTGTGGATGTTAACCCGCTTGCGCGAACTAGGCCGCGAGTTCGAAGTGTTCAGCATCTTGCGACCAACCAGCCCTTTTCGGCTTCCCGAGACGGTTCGTCGCGCTTGGTCGCGCTTTATGGAAGACCCCCGCGCCGACTCGCTTCGCGCCGTCGAGAAGTGCAAACAGCATCCTGGCAAGATGTGGGTGATTCGCGGCTCGCGCATGCTGCCGCTATTGCCATTCACCCACGGAGCCACGCCGTGGCACAGCAGCCAGTACGCGGCTCTGCCCGAGGCCTACGCCCAGGACGCCAGTCTGGAAATCGCCTGGTCGCGGGTACCCCTCGAACAGAACACCATCGCGGGGGAGGCGATCATTCCATTTGTCAGTCAGGGTTACGAGGGCTTTGATATCAATGAGGCGGAAGATTGGTGGATGGCGGAGCGTCTGTTGACGACCCGCGCGGCGACGCTTCCCACAATATCTCTGCCTCCTTGCCAACTGAAATTGAACGAAGAATAGCTGGAGTACGCCGTGGGCGACCAAGTCGGACAAGCCGTAGAAGGTACCCTGTATTACATTCCTTTCGCCGAATTCGAGAGACTCCGCGGCATGCCGCTAGCCCGCGAGCAGCGCGCGGCGCTCATGGCCGACATGTGCCGACTGAACGCGCTCTATATGATCGCGCGTGCGGGCTCCGGCCACATCGGCAGCAGCTTCAGCAGCATGGAAATATTTGTCTGGCTGCTGACGGAGGAACTGCCGCTTGCCCCAACTGGAAGTGGGGCCGGAGACATCTTCTTCAGTTCCAAGGGCCACGATGCGCCGGGTTACTACGCCGTCCAGATGGCCATGGGGCGCCTGCCATTTGATCTGATTCACAGACTGCGTCGTATCGACGGCCTGCCCGGTCACCCCGACATCGGCACGCCGGGCATTGTGACCAATACGGGTTCCCTGGGGATGGGCGTCTCCAAGGCAAAGGGCATGGTGTTGGCCAACCGCCTGACCAAACGCAAGGGCCGCGTTTTTGTGCTTACCGGCGATGGCGAATTGCAGGAAGGCCAGTTCTGGGAGTCTCTGCCGTCTGCCGCCAATCTTGGCCTCAGCGAAATCACCGTCGTCATTGATCACAACAAGCTGCAGTCCGATACGTTTGTCAAAAACGTGTCTGATCTCGGCGACCTTGAGGCGAAGCTGCGTGCGTTCGGCTGGCGCGTAGAGCGATGCGACGGAAACGATGTGAAAGCCTTGGCGACAACCATTGCTTCCTTGTCAGGCGAGGCTCGGCCCCAAGCAATCATCGCCGATACCGTAAAGGGCAAGGGAGTTTCCTTCATGGAACACACTTCCCTTGACTCTGACGTCGCGATGTATGCGTTTCACAGTGGTGCCCCGGATGCGGGCTCCTACCGGCTGGCGTCACAGGAAATCATGGATCGCTTGCAGCAGCGCATGAATGCCGCAGATGCCGCGGGCCTCGCGTTCGAAACGGTCGAGCGGGAAGCGACGCCGCCACCACCTGGCGGCGCAGAGCGCTTGGTGGCTGCCTATGGCCGTGCGTTGCTCGCGCAAGCCGCAAAACATCCTAATCTGGTGGCACTTGATGCAGATTTGGTCTTGGATACCGGTCTGATCCCATTTCGCGACAAATTCCCGGATCGCTTTTTCGAATGTGGTATTGCCGAGCAGGACATGGTTTCTATGGCTGGCGGCATGGCCCTAAATGGCCTGTTGCCTGTGGCACATTCCTTCGCCTGCTTCCTGTCGGCCCGTCCCAACGAACAGATCTACAACAACGCCACCGAAAGGACCAAGATCATCTACGTCGGATCTCTCGCCGGCGTCGTGCCGGGTGGGCCGGGACATTCCCACCAAGCCGTACGAGACATTTCGGCGCTGGCAGCAATGCCGAACATGACCTTGGTCGAGCCGTCGTGCGAGGCCGAGGTGGGCATGCTGCTCGACTGGTGCGTCAACGAAGCGCCAGGCAGCAGCTACATCCGCCTGATTTCATTACCTTGGGAGGTGCCTTATGGACTTCCGTATGGTTACCACCCGATCGCCGGACAGGGAGTCACTCTGGTCGAGGGAACGGATGTTGCTGTGATTGCTTATGGCCCAGTGCTACTCAGCGCCGCAGTAGAAGCATCTAAGAGTCTTGCGCAGGAAAGAGATCTCAGCGTCAAAGTAATCAATTTGCCTTGGCTTAACCGGATTGACCGCACATGGCTGAAGAATGCTCTTGAAGGGTGCAAGAAGGTCGTGGTGCTCGATAACCATTACGTGTCTGGCGGCCAAGGCGATCTGATTGTCAAGGCTGTCGTACAGGCCGGCGTGAGCGTTGAATTTCAACATCTGGGTGTGGATGACATCCCTCCGAGTGGAACCAATCTTCAGGTATTGCACGCGCTGGCGCTCGATTCTGCTGCCATCGCGCTAGCGATCGCTAACTGAGGACCCTTGGGAATGACATTGAAAAAAGGCCCTTATTACTGGAATAGCCGGCCAAGATGGTGCCAATCTCGCTGAGTCTCTTCTTGGGATGGGCTATGAAGTCCATAGTATCCAGCGTCGCACAAGCATCTCCAACACTGATCGTATAGATTACGTCTATAAAGTTCGCCACGAAAAGGGTGTGCATTTTTTCATTCATCACGGCCACATGACTGACTCAAGTACTCTGATTGGTATCATTCAGCAGGTCCAGCCCGACGAGATTGACAACCTCGCCGCCCAGAGCCACGCCGCTATTTCCTTCGAAGAGCGCGAATACCCCGTCAATGTGGATGCCCTCGGTGTCCTGCGAATTCTCAAGGCCATTCGCGTCCTCGGCCTGAAAATGAAGCCCCACTTCTGCCAAGCAAGTGCTTCAGAATTGTTTGGATTGGTGCAGGAAATGGCACAGAAGGAACCCCCCCCTTTCTACCCGAGAAGCCCCTACGCGGTTGCCAAGCTCTATGGCTACTGGATCGTTGTCAACTACCGCGAGGCCTACGGCATTTGGGCCTGCAACGGCATCCTCTGCAACCACGAATCGCCGGTTCGGGGACAGACCTTCGTTACCCGCAAGATCACCCGTGCTCCCGCCAGAATCAAACTGGGTTTGCAGGATTGCCTCTATC
>JBAWHH010000799.1:0-2122 GCA_049593715.1 Rhodocyclaceae bacterium | reverse complement strand
AGATCCCGCAAAACCGCTTGCCGCAATTTGGCCTTGGTGATCAGGCGGGCTTCGCGCGGCTCCTGTTTGCGCTCCGGATCGTCATCGATCAGGCGGTCGAGCAATGCCGGCTGCAGACGCTCCTGGGGCGTGAGTTCCGCCATGGATCAACCGGCTGCAGCCTGACCCGTGTCCGATTGGGCCGCACCGATCTCAATGACGCGAACTTCCATCAAGGGGTAATCCCCTGCATCGGTGGTCAGCAACCGCTGGCCGAAACCTCGATACTGGTCAGGCCCGGCTTCTTCCCAGACGGTCTTTCTCGCCAGTTGAATCAGCCCATCCGCGCTCGATTCCGACCCCGGATAACGGGTGGGGATCAAGGCCGGGCTTTCCCCGCCATTTTCGAACTGCAGGTAAGCCGGCATCCACACGGCATCGCGCAGGTCGGCGGGAGCTTCAATAGTGACTCGCGCCAAGCGCTCGAAGGGAACCCAATAGTAGCGGCCGTTGAGAATCGCCTCGAAAACCGGGCCGATGCGCGTGTCTGCGTCGGCGATCCAACCGAAGGGCTTGCCATCGATCGCGCCGGCCGTTGCGGGCGCCTGCTCGAACGCCTGGGATTGAAGCGCGTCCGCCTGCTCATTCTCCCCGGCGCCGCGGCGCAAGAGGGATTCGATCAGCAAGGCCAACCAAGTCTCGGGCTCGCCGAAAACCATGGGTGACTTGCGGCCATGAAACACTTCCGCCCGCAGAAGCTCGCACTTGATCGCTTCGCGGTACATCTCCCGCATCCCCAAGGCGCTCGGATCCAGACTTGCCGCGGTCTCAAGTTGCGTCAGTGCCCGATCCCACTGCCCCAGCACACAGAGCAGTTGGAACAGGAAAACGCGCAGCTTCGCGTCCTGGGGTTTTGACCGAACCTGTTCCTGCAGCAGCTTGAGGGCTTCCGCCGGTGCGCCGCCCCGGAGTTGTTCTTCTGCGCTCGACATAGGGCTCATCGAATTTCTTTCAGTAGGGCAACATGTGGAAGTTCAGACTCGGTCCACATCCGTTTCGAAGGACATGCCGCCCCGCTGCGCACCTTCGGTACCCTGGGGGACGTAGTCCACGGTTATCGTCTTGAAGGCGAAACTGACGTTCTCGTTGAGCGTTTCGCCACCACCACCTTCCGAGCCCACATCGAGGGAGGTGATGCGTGCTTGCTGCAGCGTGATCTTGAAGTACTCCAGCGTTTCCTTGCCCGCCTTGCGCACGGTAAGAATCACCCGCTTCAGGGGCTCATTGTTGCGCATGGCAGACATAAGACCGGTGGTTGCGCTGTCCACCCGCTTGGAAACCTGCAGTTCCATTAGGGTCGACTTGCCACTTGCGCCGGCCGCCCCCATGGTCGTCTGCGCACGCATTCCCCAAGACCAGCCCAGTACGTCGATCTCCGAGGGGTGCTTTTCGTCTTGCGCCTCGCCTTTGATCGGTCCCTGCTTGCTGCCTTCCACCTTGAGGAACATGTCCCCCAATGCCATCTCTCGTCACTCCCGTTGAGCGATTGAATACCAAGCCTTTTTGGTGAGGCAGGAGGGGCGCCGCTTGACGAGCCGCGCCCCCATTTCACAAAACTCCGATCAGGCCTTAGCGTTCTCGGCAATATTCCAGGCAGCCTCTTTGGCCCCGCCTTTGGGCTTGCCCTTCTCGTCCTGCTCCTGGTACTCGAATTTGAATTCTGCAAAATTCAGGACGATGTTTTCCGTCAGCCGGTCTTCGCCACCACTGCCGCCCGTGGATATGCTGGAGACAATCACTTCCTTCATGGTGAGCTTGATGTATTCGAGCGGATCGCCACCCGCCTTGCGGACGGTTAGCTTGGCCTCGGGGTAATGCGTTCCGGCGCAGCAGGCAAGCATCAGAGCGTTGGAGGAGGCATCGACGTACTTGGTCACGGAAAGATCCTGCACACTGACCTTGCCCGAACCGCCGCCCCCGCCCATGTGGGTCGTGCCGGACTGGCTCATGCCCCAGCTCCAGGCCAACACGTCGATCGTCTCTTTGTGCGTCTTGTCGGTCGACTCACCCTTGATGTCGCCTATCTTGATAAACATGTCGACAGCCATGATCTATCTCCTTGTTGTTCAACGGTAAACAGAAG
>JBAWHH010000798.1:0-6157 GCA_049593715.1 Rhodocyclaceae bacterium | reverse complement strand
CGGCGCTGGCCGGTTCCCTTCCGCCGGGCGTGGAGATCGTGCCCGTCTACGACCGTTCCGGCCTGATAGAGCGTGCCGTCCGCACGCTGACCGAGCGGCTGGTGGAAGAGTTCGCCATCGTCGCCGTTGTGTGCCTGGTTTTCCTGTTCCACCTGCGCTCGTCCCTGGTGGCGATCCTGTCGCTGCCGGTGGGCGTGCTGGCGGCGTTCCTGGTCATGCGCGGGCAGGGCGTCAACGCCAATCTCATGTCCCTGGGCGGCATCGCCATCGCCATCGGCGCCATGCTGGACGCCGCCATCGTCATGATCGAGAACGCCCACAAGCATTTGGACGCTTGGCGGGAGGAACAACTCACCCTCACCCCGGCCCTCTCCCGTCAAGGGAGAGGGAGTTCACTCCCCTCTCCCCTCGCGGGAGAGGGGCAGGGGGTGAGGGGGGAACCAGCACCGCCGTCCGAACCCGACCTCGCCACCCGTACCCGCCTAATCACCGAAGCCGCCGCCGAAGTCGGCCCGGCGCTGTTCTTCAGCCTGCTCATCATCACGCTATCGTTCCTGCCCATCTTCACCCTGGAAGCCCAGGAGGGACGGCTGTTCGCGCCGCTGGCCTACACCAAGACCTATTCCATGGCCGCGGCCGCCGCGCTGTCGGTGACGCTGGTGCCGGTGCTGATGGTGGCCTTCATCCGCGGCCACATCCGCTCCGAGCGGGAAAACCCGGTGAGCCGCTGGCTCATTGCCGCCTACCAGCCCCTGCTTGCCGCGGCGCTGGCCGCCCCCTGGCGCACGCTGTTCGCGGCCCTCGTTGTCGCGCTGATCACTGTGTTCCCCGCGCGCCATTTGGGCAGCGAGTTCTTGCCGCCACTGGATGAAGGCGACCTGCTCTACATGCCCACCACGCTGCCCGGCATCGGGCCGGGCAAAGCGCAGGAACTGCTGCAGCAGACCGACCGCATCATCAAGACCTTCCCCGAAGTGGCGCGGGTGTTCGGCAAGGCGGGGCGGGCAGAGACGGCGACCGACCCGGCGCCGCTGGAAATGATCGAAACCACCATCCAGTTCAAACCCCGGGATCAGTGGCGGCCGGGAATGACGCTGGACAAGCTAATCGCCGAACTGGACGCCGCCACCAAAATGCCCGGCCTCTCCAACGTGTGGGTGCAGCCCATCCGCAACCGCATCGACATGCTGGCTACCGGCATCAAGAGCCCGGTGGGCATCAAAGTGGCGGGGAACGACCTGGCCGAAATCGAGCGCATCGCCCTCGAGGTGGAAGCCGTGGTCAAGACCCTGCCGGGCGCGGTGTCGGTGCTGGCAGAGCGCTTGGGCTCCGGGCGTTACGTGGACATCGACATCCGCCGCCAGGATGCCGCGCGCTACGGCCTATCCATCGCCGACCTGCAGCAGGTGGTGAGCGTGGCCATCGGCGGTGAAAACGTCGGCCAGACGGTGGAAGGCCGGGAACGCTTTCCCATCAATGTGCGCTATCCGCGGGAGCTGCGGGACACGGTGCCGCGGCTGCGGGCGCTGCCCATCGTCACCGAGCGCGGCGCCACCATCACGCTGGACACGGTGGCGGACGTGCGCATCAGCGACGGCCCGCCGATGCTCAAGAGCGAGAACGCCCGCCTCTCGGGCTGGATCTACGTCGATATCCGCGGCCGCGACATCGGCTCTTTCGTCCGCGAGGCGCAGCGCGCCGTGGAAGAGCGGGTCAAGCTCACGCCCGGTTACGCCATTGCCTGGTCGGGCCAGTTCGAGTACCTGGAGCGGGCGCGGGACCGCATGGCCGTCGTGGTGCCGCTGACGCTGGCGATCATCCTGCTGCTGCTTTACCTCACGTTCCGCAATGCCGCTTCGGCGCTGCTCATCATGGCGACGCTGCCGTTCGCCCTGATTGGCGGTGTGTGGCTGCTGTTTCTGCTGGGGCACGACGTGTCCATCGCTTCGGCGGTTGGCTTCATCGCCCTGGCCGGTGTGGCGGCGGAATTCGGCGTGGTGATGCTGATCTACCTGGACGCGGCCATCCGCCTTCGGGCGAGGGAAGGGCGGCTGAACTCGCGGCAGGATCTGATCGAAGCCATCACCGAAGGCGCGGTGCTGCGGGTGCGGCCCAAGGCGATGACGGTGGCGGTCATCCTGGCCGGTCTGGCGCCCATCATGCTGGGCGGCGGTACCGGATCGGAGGTGATGCAGCGCATCGCCGCGCCCATGGTGGGCGGCATGATCTCGGCGCCGCTGCTATCCATGTTCCTGCTGCCGGTGGCTTATCTGTTGATCCGGGGCCGGAAGCTGCCCGGGCGTTAGCCCGAACTTCCGATCCATTCGGGCGTTGCGCCGCAGCCAGAAACAACGAACCCCACCGGAGCGGGGTTTGTGGCAACAGTGAAATCTACCTGGCCTGCCGGGCGAGCCAGGCCGGTGTCTCAATAGGAAGGCGCTTTCCCTTTCGGGCGCTCCGCCTCCATGGCGGCGCGAACGTCGAGGACCATGCCGGTCGAGACTTCCTTGGTCACGCTGTGCCGCTTCTGGTAAACGCTGGCCCGGCCTTCCGGCGTCAGGTCCATCGAATCCACCACGGCAGCGTACTCGTCTTCGCACGCGCCCTGGGCGGCGGCAGCGACGTCCGCGGCGGCGGCGACGCCGTTGTCCAGGGTGACGATGCGCTCGATCATGCAATCGGCCCACACGGCTTTGTGTTCGGCCAGCCTTTCCGCTCGCGCCTGCCGGACAGGCTGAACTTCTCGCTGACACAGCGGAATCGCCTGAAAGAACGCCGGCGAATAGGGCTCCAGACGATGCGCCGCCAAGCAGGCGGCAACGTCATCGTCGAAATCGTCGGCGGCGGAGGCCCATGCCGGGGATACGGCGAGGACCAGCAATAGGGCACATCGCGCGATACCGCCGCGTTTGCTTCGGTTCAGATCGGTCGCCGCCACCACGATGCCGCAAATTGCCATGATTTCTCTCCTCCGTTGGGTTGGTGGACGGCAATGGCGATGAATTCTTTATTCATAGACGCCCAAGGCTCGTTGGATGCGGACGCCCACGGCCAGCGAAGCCGTCTTCGCCGCCATTGCGCAACGTTGGGGCCCTCGATCGACATACCGGCCGCCGCCGAAGGCCAGACTGCGGATGGACACGAAGGGTGGGTGTCTGGGTTAGGATTCCTGTATTGCATCGAAGACACGACGGGCTTGATGTGGGAGGTAGCCAGTGGTGAATGTGGATGGAAAGAGCGTGATGCCCGGGCAGGGGAGACGTAGGTGCCCTGTCGCTACCGGCCCAGTCTTGCGGGATTCGTCGCCGAGGCGGTCATGACCGGGTCGATCCGGGTGACGGTGGATGGCCGGCCGGTGGAACTGGATTGCGCCGGCGACGACACGCTTCTGGAAGCCCTGCGGGACTTCGCAGAAATCGACGGCCTGAGCAGCGGATGCCTCATCGGCCTTTGTGGTACCTGCACGTTACTGCTGGACGGGCGCCCCGTCCGACCTTGCGCAGTCACTGCCGGTGAGGCACGGGGGAAGGCGATTACCACCATGGCGGGGTTGAGCGGGACCGAGCTTGGCCGCGCCCTCAATCAGGCGTGGTCGGAGTTGCAGGTGTCGCCCTGCGGCCAATGCGCCGCCGGGCAGATGCTGGCCTCAGCGGCTTTGCTGGCAAGCGATCCGGCGCCGGCGGACGAGGACGTCGATGCGGTGCTGGGCGAACATGTCTGCGACTGCCGGGACCGGGGGGATCCGCGCGCCGCGGTGCGTTTGGCGGTGCGGCTACTCCGCGGTTGAAGTCGCCTGCCGTTTGTCGGCTGTGCTGTGGAACGCGGCCAGGATGCCCTGGAGAGGCCCAGTTTTTTGGCATCAGCAATCGCCGCCGTGCAAAGGAAACCAGGCGGAGGAGGGGCGCCGTCAGCGTGGGGTGGTGAAGTTTGCTGCGTGCAGATTCACCGGTGCGGTGTGATGGGCTGAACTGTGAAGGGATGCGCTGCCCATCGCGCGCCAGAGCGGGCCCGGTATGTTTTCGACCCCCCGGCCCCGTGCCGGGGTCTCACGCTCGCCCGGCGCCCCAAAACCTAGAGTTCGATTTTCCAGTTGGTCTCCTGAATCCTCGCGTTCAGTTCGCGGATCTGCCGGGCGAGGTCTTCCGATTGCTGCTGCAGCTTGGCGACGTCTACCGCGGCCACCCATTTGATCTCGCGCACGCTGTAGCGGTCCGGCTCTTTCTGGGTGCCGGCGATGGCGGCTTGCAGCAGCCCGTGGCGCTGGATCAGATTGTCGCGACGGGCAATCGCCGCGGTCAAGGTGCGGCCGTCAGGCAGAGCATTGCTCAGGTTGGCGGCGTTGATTTTGGTGACGAGTTGCTCCAGTTCGTCGCCCACGGCCACGGCTTCCAGCAGCAACGCGTTGGGATCCTCATGGGGGGCGCTGCCCTCCTGGAGAAGGGCGTTGCGGACGATGCGTTCCCGCAGCGAGGCGATCTTCTTCTGCATATCGCCGCGGAGCAGCAGGGCCTCAGCGAGTTTCATCGGTGTCTCCCAGGGCGAAGCGGGCAGGGCAGGGTGAAAAGAGCGATCCTCAGGCCAGGCCGTATGCTACGGCTGGAAACTGTCGGCGAGAATAGTGTTTTCGAAGCGAGGAGGCGCGAATGTGGCTTAGAAACAGGATTGGGGCTTTGTGGGGTGGGACGGCGCTGGCATTTCTGTTGGCGGCCGGAGTCGCGGGCGCCGCGCCCCTGGCCTACGTACCGAACGAGAAATCGGGCACGCTGTCGGTGATCGATACCGCAGACGACAAGGTCGTCGGCGAAATCCAGGTCGGCGGCAGGCCGCGGGGGATTGCGGCCCAGGCGAACGCCCGCCACATCTATGTCAGCGACGAAGCCAATGTCCAGGTTCTGGTGATCGACCCGGAGACACGCAAGGTGGTGGCCAAGGTGCCGCTGGAGGGTTCGCCCGAAGGCATCGGCATGAGTAAGGACGGACGCTGGTTGGCAGTGGCCAACGAGACCACCGATTCGGTTTCCCTCATCGACACGGCGACCAACAAGGAGGCCCATCGCATCAAAGTGCAGGGCAAGAACCCGGAACACGCCCAGTTCAGTCCGGATGGCAGCCTGCTGCTGGTGAGTTCGGAAGACGGTTCGGCGGTGGATGTGGTGGACGTGGCGACCCGCAAGGTGGTGGCCCACGTTCCGGTGGGCGACCGGCCGCGGGGCATCGGCTTTCTGCCGGACGGGAGCGTCGCTTACGTCGCCGCGGAAAACGCCGACAAAATTTTCGCCATCGCGCCGGGCACGCGCAAGGTCACCGCCACCATCGAGGGCCGCAAGCGCTGCAACGGCGTCACGGTGCAGCCGGACGGCAGCCGCGTCTACGTTTCCAACGGCGGCGACGGCAGCGTGTCAGTGATCGACCCAGCCACGAACCGAATTGTCGCCGACATTCCGGTAGGCAAGCGGCCCTGGAACATGGCGCTGACGCCGGACGGCAAGAAGCTCTACGTCGCCAACGGCCGCTCCAACTCCGTGTCGGTGATCGACACCCGGGCCAACCGGGTGGCCGGGGAGATAACCGTCGGGGAATTGCCCTGGGGCGTGGCGGTACGCTGAAGGCGGGTTTCAGCGCGGGCCGCTGGCGCTGCCTTGGTTTGGCGCGGCGGCGGCCAGCGCTGCGGTTGTCTCTTCCGCCAGCCGGACGGCGTCGCGCGGCGCGGCGGTGTCGAGCTGGCCCTTGATCTCCACCACGTCAACCTGCTGCGCTCTTTCCTGGGGCATGGCGTTGGCCCTCCAGGAGGAATTCGGCGTGCCGTGGCTGACGCCGTCGCTGTCCAAGCTGGCCCCGTTCCCCGGTGCGGAAGTCGGCATCGTCATCGAGCGCGGCAGTCGCCCGTGAAGCGTGGCCGATGGAACGGGACGACGACGGAGCTAGTCGGCGGCGAAAGCGGTTGCTGCGAGGAAATGTTCGCGCGGGCGGTGCAGGCTTGACTACCCCGTGGCGGGGAGAGATGGTGGCTAGGCGAGGGTACGCCGCCTGGCTTGCGCTCTCGGCGCTAAAGCAGGCAGACTGCCCCCATGCCGAAATCCTCTTATCTCCACGCCGAAGCTACGTACGGCTGGCGCCTGAAGGCGCTGCGGGAGATGCCGGCGCGCCGCGGCTGGCT
>JBAWHH010000797.1:0-5115 GCA_049593715.1 Rhodocyclaceae bacterium | reverse complement strand
TGAAGCTGTTGTGCTCCAGGCGTGCGCCCAGCATGAGGCGTAGCGTGTTCGGCACCAGGGTGATGTCGTCTTGCACGAAGGCGCTGACAAGCCGGAGACTGCGGCTAGCCGGGCTGAAGCGGACGATGCCCCGAGAGTCAATGTGGTCGTGGGAATTGCGATACCCCAGGCCCCAGACGACGTCGTGGCGCTGGCCGATCCTGGACCGATGCTGGAAGTCCACATCAGCCGTCGTTCGCTGCTCCGTCATCGTGGTGCCGAGTTCCACTTGAGTGTGGTCCAGATAAACCTGAAGGGCGGCTTCGGAGCCGCTGGCGAGCGACCATTCATAGCGGCCGATCAGGTTGGCGCCGTCGTTCGTTTGGCGCAGGTCGGTCGGGACGAATCCGCTCGGCGAGGTCACGTCGGGGTAGTTCCAGCGGTCATCCTCTATTCCCTTGTAGGTGGACCCGCTGAGCATCACGCGATCGCCGGGAGCCGGCGACCAGTCGGCCCGAAAGCCGATTCGCCCGGCCTGCAATTCGTTGTTGCCGCGTGTCCCGGCGAGATTGACGGAGTGGTCGCGCGCGAAACCTTTCGCCCACACCCTGTAATAGCCGTCGCCCACCTGCCCGCCGTGGCGAAAGGCGCCGAAAGCCCGCTCGTAGGTGCCCGCGCCTGCCAGCAGCAGGTTGCCCTGGGTGTCGCGCGCTTTGCGCGTGATGATGTTGATCACACCATTGACGGCGTTGGCGCCCCACATGGCCGCGCCCGGTCCGCGGATCACTTCGATGCGATCGATGTCTTCCAGCAGCGTGTCTTCCGCTTCCCACAGCACGCCGGAGAACAGGGGCGAATAGATGCAGCGTCCATCCATGAGTACGAGCAGCTTGTTGGCGATGCGGTCGTTGAATCCACGCACACTCACCGCCCAGCGATTGTTGGACAACCGCCCCACCTGGACGCCCGGAGCCATGCGCAGCGCCTCCGGAACGCTGGTCGCGCCGGAGCGCTCGATGTCTTCGCGGGTGATGATGAACGCCGCGGCAGCGACGTCGTTGAGGCGCTCGGTTTTGCGCGACGCGGTCATCACCTGGACCTTGAGTAGTTCTTCCAGGCTCAGGTCGAGGGCGTCGGATTCGGCCAGTGCAGCCGGGGGAATCGCGGCAAGCGCTACGGCCATCAACCAGGAGAAACGGAGGAAACAGGCGGCCGACTTCATGGAAAATTGCTCGTAGGGATGTCGGGCGGGATTACGGCGGGAAAACGTCACACTTTATGAGAACGGGCTTGGCGGGTTCTGGTGCGCACCCGTTGCGCGATGGTTGCGGCCCGCAGGGGCGCCGGCCTCATCGGCGCAGCGCCCTTCCCGGGGCCACCACACGGCCAAGCTTCTCTCGTCCGGGGCCGCCAGAGATGGGGCAGGGCAGCACAACGCGCCCTTACAACCCGCGCTTCACCGCCGGTTCTGGATTTCCACCACGTGGCCGATCATCCCGGTCCGGATATTGGCGGCGTTGCCCTCGTCGGTGTCGATGTGCATGGCCAGCCGGTAGTTCGGGTTGACCCGCACGACCACATCGCCATAGATCAGCTCCCGATCGCCTTCGACGCGCACGCGTACCACGTACTTGTCCCGCAGGCCGAAACCCAACGCATCTTCCGGCGACATGTGGATGTGGCGCTGGGCGCAGATCACGCCGCGCTCAATGGTGGTGCTGCCGTAGGTGCCCTGGAGCAGGACGCCGGGCGTATTGACCAGATCCCCCGATTCGCGGATGGGGGGCTGGATGCCGAGCTTGAACTGCTCGGTCATGGCGATCTCGACCTGCGTTTCCTTGCGCGCCGGGCCAAGGACGCGCACGTTGGTGATCCTGCCTTTGGGGCCGATCAGGTTTACCTTCTCTTTGCATGCGAACTGGCCCGGCTGGGACAGCTCATGTTCGGGCCGCAGTTGATGGCCCGGGCCGAACAGGGCTTCCACATCGGCCTGGGCCAGATGGACGTGGTGAGCGGAAACCTCGATGGGAATGGGCGCGTCGTTCTTGCGCCGGATCGTCTGGTTGATCTGGTCGTGCTCGATGGCGCGCAGCGCTTCCCAGGCGACGACGCGCTCGTCGTCGCTGGCGACCACCAGGATCTTGACCGGCGAATCGTCGGCGGAGATCTCGGCGTGGGAACGGACCGCCCCCAGGTTGCGGTTGCGCGCCTCGTCCAGCTTGATGCCCATGTACGACAGGCCCTGGCAGGCCAGGCTGCGCACTGCCGCGCTGGTTTCACCGATGCGCCCGGTGAATGCCAGCACGTCGATGCCGCCCATGGCGGCCACGTAGGCGCCGATCGTTTTTCGCACCTGGTAGCAGTAGGCCTTGTGGGCAAGTAGGGCACGGTGGTGGCCTTCGCTGGCGGCGGCTTCGATGTCGTGGAAGTCGCTGGAAATGCCGGAGATCCCCAGCACGCCGCTTTCGGCGTTGATCAACTGGCTCAGAGCCGTCGCGTCGAGGTGGTAATGCTCCATGAGGTGGATCATCACCGCCGGATCCAGATTGCCGGCGCGGGTGGCCATGATCAGGCCTTCGGAAGGCGTCATGCCCATGGACGTGTCCACCGAACGTCCGTGATCGATGGCGCACAGCGACGAACCGATCCCCAGATGGCAGGAGACGATTTCCAGCTCGCCCAGCGGGCGCTTCAGCGCCTCCGCCGTTTTCATCGAGACGTAACGGTGCGAAGTCCCGTGGAAGCCGTAGCGGCGAATACCCTCCTGCTTGTAATAGTTGTAGGGCAGCCCGTAGAGGTAGGCGTAAGGCGGCAGCGACTGGTGGAACGCCGTGTCGAATACCGCGACATGGGGCACCGCCGGGAAATGGGCCATCGCCGCCCGAATCCCTTCGACATTCACCGGGTTATGGAATGGTGCAAAGATCGCCAGTTCCTCGATGTCCGCCAGCACCTGGGGCGTCACCACGGTGGAGTTGGAGAACTTGCTGCCACCATGCACCACCCGGTGGCCGACGGCAATGACCTCGTCCGGCGAGAACTGGAACACGTCGTCCAATCCCTTGAGCGCCTGGAAAATCACTGTGAACACGTCGGCGATGGGGAACGGCGACACTTCGCTCGAACTTGCGGCGCCACCCGCATCCAGGCCAACGCGCACCTTCGGGCCGGCAAGGTTGTCGATCACGCCATGGACGGTGCGCCGCTTGTCGCCCGTATCGTAGATGCCGAAACGGATCTGGCTGCGGCCGGCGTTGAGCACCAGGATCTTTCCCGGCGGGCCGTTCTTCAGACTGAGGGCGTACGGATCCTCGGCCTGGGCGAGAGCATTGGCGTGAAGATGGCTGCTGGTGACGTCGACGGCGCTGGCTTTGGCTCGGTCCTTTAGCAGGCGGACAAGGTGCTTGGTGGCTTTGGGACGGACCGAAATACAATCCGAAAAGACCGACTGCGGAATAAGCAGTACGAAACAGCGGTTGCCCGCGATCACGTCGGCAACCGTCCGGTCGCCGGTGAGCAGGGACATTTCGCCGAAAATGTGCCCGGCTTCCAACTTGCCGAGCAGAACTCGCTGCCCCGCATCCCCCACGACCGAGACTTCGGCGTGGCCGCTGACCAGCACACCCATGAAGCGGCCTTCCTCGCCGCAAGCAATGATGGACTCGCTGCCTTCAAAGCTGCGGTAGTCGCTCGCTGCGACGATCTGCTCCACCTCGCCTCGTTCGAACCCCTCGAACAAAGCCACTTTCTCCAGCAGGAAATCGGTCAGTTGTGCCGGGCTCATGACAGACTTCGCTCCTCCTCGACTGCTGCGACGCAACACGTGATAATACCGTGTTCCAGAAAGAAAATATTAGCATGCTGCTGCGCTGCCGCAAAACATGCGCCGTGGCTGGCGCCGCCCTATGGCTTGTCGGACCGTGGCAGCGTCGCAAAGCATGCCACAGCGTGCGCCGCCTGGGCGCCGGTTTCGCGCGCGTGGCGCTGGAAGGCGTCTCGGGAAGGGGCGCTGGCCGACTCCGCGCAAAGGCTGAAGCCACCGCGCCCGATTTACCCTGCTTTCGCCAGCCGCGCAAACACCCGTTTCATGGCATTGACCCGATCCAGGTACGCGCGCACGTCGTGATCGCCGCAATGCTGGCCCCCGCCCGCGCGGAAACGGCGCCGGGCGAAAGTCTCGCCCGCCCCGGCGCCGCACAGGTGGATCACGATGGCGAGATCCTGTTTCTGCGCCGCCGTCGCGCCGACGTGGTGGCGGCGTAGCGTCCGCGTCACGCCGCCGTCCAGCATCTTCGCTGCCAGGGCGATCGCTTCGCTGGGGACGACCCGGGTATAAAGGCTGTCAAACCAGCAGGACTGCTCCGACGGTGCCTCGCTATCCGGGCGGCAGGCCGGCTTGTGCTGTGCGTAAGTGCCGTCGATGATCTGGTACATGCCCATCGCGCTGGAGGCGGGACGGTAGATGTGGAACGGATTCAAGCTCGGCTGCCAGCGCCAGTAGGTCTGGGCCACGGGATTCCCGGACGCTTCGATCTGCGCCAGGGCCGCCAGCAGTTCCGGTGAGATAGCGGCGGTGGCGTGCTGGCGGAAATGGGCGCCGTAGGCCTGCCAGGTTTCCGCCGGGGTCTTGGTGAACGCCCCGCTCACCGGGCCCAGCAACTCCGTCGGTTTGCGCACGGCGTGGTAAATCCAGTTCGCCATGGCCCATATCAGGACCACGACCACCGCGATGCCCACGATCCACAACATCGGCTCGAACCCCCGCGCCTTCGTTTCTCCCGGCGGGCGGCGTGGCCGGGAGCGTTTGCGAACTCTCAAACTGAACATCGCGTGCGGCGCCGGAAAATCAGGTCATTGCTTCGGGTTAGGATGACAAGGCGGGAGAAAAACGGCGCCGCCTGTTTCAGGATCTCATAGCGAATCTCAGCCGAGCCGCTGCCCTCGGGCATGCGGCCGGACATAGGATAAGGGGAGGAACCACCATGCGCAAAACCGCCGCGCTGCTCGCGGCCCTCGGACTGCTCGCTTTGCCGGCCCTGGCGGACGAACAAACCTGCGCCGCCCTCGCCGAACGTGCCAAACGCGAGGAAGGCATGATCTCGCCCGCCGCCACTTACCGGGTGACCGGGGCAGGGC
>JBAWHH010000796.1:0-6156 GCA_049593715.1 Rhodocyclaceae bacterium | reverse complement strand
CGTTATCCCCATATACAACGAGGAACAGAATCTATCGGATCTTGTTGCTAGGGTGGGGGAGGCCATGGGCCCGAGCGGCTTCTCGTTCGAGCTGATCTGCGTCGATGATGGATCGAAAGATGCATCGGCCACGATTCTTGCCGAACTGGCGGCGAAGACCCCCTGGCTGGTAGCGCGTTATCTCATGCGCAACTACGGGCAAACCGCGGCATTGCAGGCTGGCTTTGATTCCGTTTGCGGCCGTTACACGGTAACGCTGGATGGCGACCTGCAGAATGACCCACAGGACATACCTGGGTTTATCAGTACGCTCGAATGTCGCCCAGACATCCACATGATATCGGGCTGGCGCACGAATCGGCATGATGCAATATTTAGCCGCAAGATTCCGTCCAAAATCGCCAATCGCATCATCGCCAAGGTCACCGGTGTTGATCTCCATGACTACGGTTGTGCTCTCAAGGCCTATCGCACCGAACTGATCAGCCGTGTCCGCATTTACGGAGAATTGCATCGTTTTATCCCCGTGTTGGCGTTTGAGGCAGGCGCACGAATACTTGAGGTGCCGGTGAGTCATCGCCCACGTACCCGCGGCGTAAGCAAATATGGAATCGACCGGACTTTCCGGGTGTTGCTAGACTTGCTGCTGATGAAGTTCATGTTGCGCTACCTTCATCGCCCCCTTCACGCCTTTGGCGGAACGGGGCTGTGGATGCTTACACCGGGATTCCTCATAGGCACCTATCTCGCAGTGATGAAGTTTGCCGGCGAGGACATTGGCGGCCGGCCGCTACTTCTATTGGCGGTTATGCTCTTGCTGATGGGCATACAGTTGATTGGCTTAGGTCTTCTCGGAGAAATATTAATCCGCATCTACCACGAGCCTGAGGGACGTTCCCAATACCGCCTGCGTGTGCCCCCGAATGAGTGAAGTCCGCTTTTACTGACCATTCCACAGGCGCTCCAAGACTTGGGATGCGATGTGGCTCTTTTCGATCATCGGTACTCCCAATGAATGCGAGCCAAGCACTGCGCTTGCTCATCAGCGTCTGTCTCGTGGCCTTGGTGCTTGGCTCCGTGGGGCCCAGTCGTGTTGGTGCGGCATTTGCCGCCGCCGAACCGGGTTGGTTGGTGGGCGGATTTTGCTGTTCGGTCGCCTCGAATTTGATGTCGGCCGTACGATGGCATCGACTACTCAGTTGGCTGGGTGTTAAGGCCCCACTTTCGGGGCTGGTATTGGCATATTGGCGGGGCATCGTGGCGAACAGCGTACTGCCGGGCGCCACCCTTAGCGGGGACGCCTTGCGTGCGCTGTATCTTCACCGAGCCGGACACAGTCTCGTCACCGCGGCGGTCAGCGTATTTCTCGACCGCCTCAGTGGCCTGTGGGTATTGGCCACAATCTCTCTGACTGGCTCGGCAGTTGCCCTTTCCTCCGGGCTGATACCAGTCGAGCGAATTCCCTTCTCCCTTCCAACTGCGATTGCCTTGGCTTTGCTGGCCCTGACTGCGCCGCTCCTACTGTGGCAACTTTCCGCTAAGGTCGCGCAGCACCTGCCCTCCAAGGTTGGCGCGCTGCTCAACATCGTGCATACGCTGCCCCGACCCTTCGCCCAATACGCCGCGCAGATAGGTTGGTCGGGGCTCGTCCAACTCGCTTCCATTCTTGCATTCGCCTGCGGCGGCTGGGGAATAGGCCTGGAGCTACCTTTCTGGCAGTTTCTGATCGCTTCTGGTCCCATCTTCATTGTTGCCGCACTTCCTGTCACCGTTGGGGGCTGGGGAACGCGCGAGGCAGCATCCGCTCTAGTGCTCGGCGCACTCGGCGCCCCCCAGGAATTCGCTGTCGGTACCGCAGTGCTTTACGGAATGTTCGCCACCGTTCTAGGGGTACTGGGTGCGCTTACATTGACAAAAAGAGCCAGCACTTGAAGACCACTACCGTACCGAAGACCAAGGCTGGCCCAAGAGCGCTTACTTGCCTTCTTGCGCTGCCTGGTTGGGACGCCTTCAGCATCGGAGCCGAATCCGGAGGAATGGGTCGCGTTGAAATTGGCGTGCGCAAGGATGCTTCGACCAAGCTTTACAGGCGTACTCGAACGCGAAGGCATTGTGATCAGCATGGATGGGTGCGGGCGAGGCGGAAATCGGCGTTGCGGTTGCAACTTTCGTAGAGCCTTACAATGGCGACAGGCCGGTGGTTACGCAGGGATGAGCGCGCGCGACGTGCTGGAGCACCTGGACGGGTAACTGCGGGGTATTCGAAACTCTTTCGAGTTGATACGAGAAGTTCGCGAAGAAGCGGAGCGCTGACAGAGAATCTGCCACCGAAGCAAAATATGGACGCTGAGCGTCCATTTTTTCGCCCTCTAACCAGAAATGGAGTGGCCAGCACCCAGCGAAAGACGGCGTAAGCCCGCCAATCTAGCACTGAAGCGGCGGTAAACGAAAATCTGGCCGAACGGGAAATAAAGCATAAAGTGACCGTTCGGTCAGGTTATGCTTTACGGCAAAAAAGCCAAACTAAATCATGACGTTCTTGGTGGGCGGTACTGGTTTCGAACCAGTGACCTCTCGCGTGTGAGGCGAACGCTCTACCGCTGAGCTAACCGCCCAAGAGGCCCGAATTCTCCCATAACCGGTTCGTCGAGGTCAATTCGGCACGTGGGCAATCGCAATTTTTGGCAGACCGGACACCGGGGCGGCCGCGCCGCCCAGCGCCCCAATGCCGAACCAGATTTCGCGCCGCCTATAGCGCGTCCACGCCGATGTCGCCGGTTCTGATGCGAATGGCTTGGCCGAGGCCATACACGAAGATCTTTCCATCCCCGATTTTTCCCGTTCGAGCCGATTTGGCCATGGTCTCCACGACTTGGCCGACCCGATCGTCGGCGACGGCGGCCTCGATGCGGACCTTGGGGAGAAAATCGATTGCATACTCGGCGCTGCGATAGAGTTCGGTGTGGCCTTTCTGTCGGCCGAAGCCTCGTACGTCCGTGACAGTGATCCCCTGCACCCCCACCGCCGACAGCGCATCCCTTACTTCGTCCAGTTTGTAAGGCTTGACGATCGCCATGACCATTTTCATATTGTCCGCTCCCCTGTGAGATGATTTTGCGAGGCTTTCCCGCCGGTGTTCGGGCTCACGGTCTTGTGCAGCCTGCAGCCCCAGGGAAAGCTTGGATCGCACCCCTTGCAAGTTGCCTGCCTGCCCAGGCCTCTTGGGCGGCTGAAACGTGCGGCGCACCCTGTGGGGGCCACTGAACCTTTCAAGGGCAGGATAGGGGATGGCACTGTGGCGCGGGTGGCCAACAAGCATCGCCGGCGCCCCAAGTTAGGGCGCTAGCCGAGGAAGCGCACAGGCATGATGCGTGGTGCCCAATGGCTGGTCTTTCGGGCCGCCAAGGGGAGGCGACGGCTGTTTCTGGAAAAGGGGCGCGATATGGGGCCGCGAGGCATTGCGATAACCAATGAAGTGAGCCAGGTCGGCGGCCGGGGGCTGACCGCGGCCGAGGATGCGGCCATCTACCTCATCGACATCGGCGGCCGGGGCGCCCTGGTGGACGCCGGGTGCGGGGGTGGCGAAGACCGCCTGCTGGCGAACGTGGAATCGACCGGGCTGCTGGTGAGCAACCTGGATTTCATCCTGGTCACCCACTGCCACTACGACCACGCCGGCGGGGCCCGTCACCTGCGCGACCGCCTGGGGCTGAAAGTCGTTGCCCACGAACTCGACGCGCCCTATATCGAAGCCGGCGACGACGACGTGTGCGCCGCCACCTGGTACGGCGCACGGCAGATTCCTTGTCCGGTGGATGTGAAACTCGCCGGTCCCCGGCGGGATCTCGACCTGAATGGCCGGAACATCACCGCCGTCCATATTCCCGGCCACTCGCCGGGATCGCTGGCCTACTTGATCGAGTCACAGGGCAAGAGGGTGCTGTTCGGCCAGGACGTGCACGGGCCGCTGCATCCCAGCCTGAAATCCGATCGCGCCGCGTATCTGGACTCCCTGCAGCGCTTGCTGGAACTGGATGCGGACATCCTCTGCGAAGGCCATTTCGGCGTTTTCTACGGTAAGGACGAAGTGCGACAGTTCATTCGGTCTTACCTTTGAGCATCCTGGCGCTGCTCGATACCATGGTCAGTGTTCTTTGAGCGCTAATGCGTTGGCGAGTCCGTGCTTGTGAGCGTCGAGGCAAGATAGGGCGGGCAGTGGTGCCAGGCTCGAAGTGCCGCCGCGCGCGGTGTCGCGGAAAAATACTTATGGCACCAGCGGCCGTCGTTCCCGCGCGAGCCGGAATCCAGGAAACGGCGATCGATCGCCGTGCCGCCGCAATGGGCGCAGACAGCACGGCGACGGCCGCGTTGTGAGGCTACTGAATCACGCCGCAGGCGATCCGCGCTCCGCCGCCGCCCAACGGCGCCGGGTGATCGGAGTGATTGTCCCCGCCGGCGTGCACCATCAGGGAGCGGCCCTTCACGTCCGCCACCTTTTTGAGCCGTGGCGCAAGCACTGCCTGGGTGGCGTTGCCGCTGGCGTCCACGGCGAGGGCGGGAAGGTCACCCAGATGCCCATCGCCCGAGGGCGTGCCGTGGCGATTGGTCTTTTGCGGGTCGTAATGTCCCCCGGCTGCCAATGCGGCAACCGGCTTGCCGTCTTTCTCCTTGGGGCCGCAATCAGGGTTTTCATGGACGTGGAAACCATGAACGCCTTGCGGCAGTCCGCTGAGCTTGGGCGTGAAGACGAGCCCATCCGGGGATTCGGCGATGGTGACTTGGCCCACCGGTTTGGCGTTGCCCTGGCTATCAACCAGGTTCATCGGCACCACGAGGTCGGCGCTGGCCCCGGCGCAAGCGGTCAACGCAATTACAGAACAGGCAATCTTGGTCAGCTTTCCCAGTGACTGCATAGGTCTTCTCCTTTGTGGTTGTGGGGCGGGGCAAGGGGCGGCAAGCCAATGCCGTCGGGTGACGGATCAGCCGTTCACCAGTTTCATCATAGCTTCCGGATAGCGCGACCCGGCCGCGACGCCGGGCGGGAAGACGGTATCGATTTCGGCGATCTGCGCCGGGGTCAGCGTGATCTCAAGCGCCCCGACGTTCTCTTCCAGGTAGCGGCGATGCTTGGTGCCGGGGATGGGGACGATGTCTTCGCCCCGCGCCAGCACCCAGGCCAGGGCCAGTTGCCCCGGCGTGCAGCCGTGGTGGGCCGCCAGTTCCTGCACCTTGCGTACCAGTTCGAGGTTGCGGGGGAAGTTCTCGCCCTGGAAGCGCGGGCTGCGGCGACGGTAGTCGTCCTCCGCAAAGTCTTCCGGCCGCTTGATCGCGCCGGTAAGGAAACCCCGGCCGAGGGGGCTGTAGGGTACGAAACCGACGCCTAGCCGGCGGCAGATGGCGAGGATTTCCTCCTCCGGATCGCGTGTCCAGAGGGAGTATTCGCTCTGCAGGGCGGTGATGGGATGGATTTCGTGCGCCCGCTCCAGCGTCTCGGCAGAGGCTTCGGATAGGCCGATGTGGCGTACCTTGCCCTCTTTCACTAGATCGGACAGCGTGCCGACGGTTTCTTCCACCGGCGTGGCCGGATCCACCCTGTGCTGGTAATACAGGTCGATGGTGTCGATGCGCAGGCGCCTCAGGCTGCCCTCCACGCATTTGCGGACGTATTCCGGCCGGCCATTGACTCCGCGGGAGTTCGGGTCTCCTGGGTCGCGCACGATGCCGAACTTGGTGGCGACGAACACCGCATTGCGGCGACCGCGAATCGCCCGGCCCACGAGTTCTTCGTTGGTGTGCGGACCGTAAATGTCCGCCGTGTCGAGGAAATTGACCCCCAGCTCAAGGGCGCGATCGATGGTCGCCAAAGATTCGATTTCGTTGCGGCCCGAATAGAAGTCGCTCATGCCCATGCACCCGAGCCCGATGGCCGACACCGTGGGTCCGTTGGCGCCGAGTCGACGTGTTTTCATGCTTTGCTCCCGGATTCAGATTTCTCGTCTGGGCCACCACTTGCCGGCGAGCCTTTGTACGCCGACCGATCTGGCGGCATTGGCCTGGTTGACCGGCCGCCCGGTTGCTTCGTTCCGCCAGCTTAGAGCATGTCGCTACTTTCCTCATGTCCGCCAGGGTGTTGCGGCGAGCGGCCGGTGCACCGGC
>JBAWHH010000795.1:0-6661 GCA_049593715.1 Rhodocyclaceae bacterium | reverse complement strand
GGCCAGCCGGGCCGCAGCCGGAAGATATTCTGCAGCCGCGTATTTCGCTTAGGGGTTTCTTCCTTTAATGCTTTTTGTCCAGTGGCTCCCCATGGCAGCCATGGGGGCTTTGCTCGCCCTTGCGCTTGCCTTCGACACCACATCGCGCCGGATACCCAACTGGCTGGTGCTGGCCGGTGTCGTGGTCGGTGCAGGCTGCAACGCGGCCCTGGCGCCGGGTCCGGGGCTGTTCCTGGCTTACGGCGGCGGCCTCGGGCTGCAGCAGTCCCTACTGGGGGCCTTGGCGGGGCTGGGCATTTTCCTGCCCCTTTATTTCCTCCGCGCAGTAGGCGCGGGCGACGCCAAATTGATGGCGGCGGTCGGTGCTTTTCTCGGCCCGGTGCAGGTGGCCGGCGCCGCCCTGCTGTCGTTCGCCTGCGGCGGCGTACTCTCCTTGGGCGCGGCGCTCGCCACCCGCTCGCTGCCTCGCGTCGCCGCCAATATCCGCATGATTGGCCTTGTGCTGGTGGCCGGCCGACGGTCTGGCATGGGCCTGCGCGATGTGCCCACCACCGGGCGGCTCCCCTACGCTTACGCCATCGTTTTTGGCACTGGCCTGCAGATCTGGCTGGCGGCACGGGGCGGCTGGGCGTTCGCATGAGCCCATTCGCCGACATGTCCTCCGTGGAGCGGGAAATTTTTGGAACCGACGGCGGCCCATCGGCGCGGCGAGGTAGCCCACCGCCGCCGCCCATAACGGCGCCGCCGGCACCCCGCACCCTCGCCGAGACCGGCCTGGGCGAGCAGATGCTGGTGGAACTCGTAGCCAAGGTGCTCCACCTGCGGGGAAATCAGCGTCTGGTGGACGTCGCCCAGCAGGTGCGCCTGCCTGCCGGCATCGTGGAGGAAGTGTTCTCTTTCCTGCGTGCCGAGCGGCTGGCGGAATTGCTCCGCCGCGGTGCCACCTCCGGGGACATGGACTACGGCCTGACGGAACGGGGCCACGACCGGGCAGCGGAGTTTTTGCGCAAGTGCCGCTATGCCGGGCCCGCGCCGGTCACCCTGGCCCAATACGCCAAGCAGGTGCACGGCCAATCCATTTTCCAGTTGCGGGTCGGCGAAGCGGACGTGGAGCGCGCCTATCGCAACATCGTCCTGCGGCAGGAAACGCGGGACATGATCGGCGCCGCGATGAATTCCGGCCGGCCGCTGTTTCTGTACGGTCCGCCCGGCAGCGGCAAAACTTTTCTGGCGGAAAGCCTGTTCCGGCTGATGCGGGGCACGATTTACGTGCCCTACGCCTTCACCGTGGACGGCGAAATCGTGCAGGTATTCGATCCGCTGCTCCACCGCTCCATGGTCACCGGCAACGCCCAGAACACCCTGGACAACCGCGCCCGCAGCGACGAGCGCTGGGTACCCTGCGCCCGCCCCGTAGCCATCAGCGGCGGCGAGCTGACCCTGGACATGCTGGAACTTCGCCACGACCAAGGCGCGGGTTACTACCAGGCGCCCCTGCACGTGAAGGCCAACAACGGCCTCTACATCCTGGATGACCTGGGGCGGCAGATCCTCAGTCCCAAGCAACTGATGAACCGCTGGATCGTGCCCATGGACCGGCGCCGCGATTACCTCGCGCTGGGCAGCGGCGGCAGTTTCGAAATACCGTTCGACGTCAAGCTGGTGTTCGCCACCAATCTGGAGCCGGAAACCATCGCGGACGAAGCGTTCTTGCGCCGCCTGGGCTACAAGATCCACGTCGGACCGGTGAGCGAAGCCGAATATGGCGAAATTTTCCGCCTGGTGTGCACGGAATTCGGCATCGCGTTCGATGCCGACGCCCTCGATTTCCTGCTGAATCTGCACCGGCGCAAAGGGCGGCCCACTTGCGCCTGTTACCCCCGCGATCTGATCGCCCAGGTGCGCGACTATGCCGCGTACCGGGGCACGCCGGTGGAACTGACACCGCAGATGATGGATTGGTCATGGCACAGCTATTTCGCCGCTTAGGGAGTACCGCTCGGCAAAACGGCAACGGAGCGCGGTCGCGCCTGTTGCCGCACGTAAGGCCCGGCTAGGCAGCACAATCGCAGCATCCTGCCGCGGCGCGAATCGGCCCGGCAGCGAATAACAAAGCATGGGGAGGTCATAGACAATGAAAGCCACACGCGGCATCGTGATGCTCGTGGTTGCCTTGCTGGCGGGGCTGGCCGCAGTCCTGTTGGCGGCCAGATGGATGCAGGAGCAGAGCCAGGCCAGAGGCGGCAGGATCGCCGTCGCCTCGGTGGATATCGACCTGGGCAGCCGCATTTCGACGGAAATGGTCCGGATGGCCGACTGGCCGACCGGCAGCGTGCCGGCCGGCGCCTTCACCGATCTCAAGCAGTTGAGCGACCGCGTGGCGAAAAGCAGCCTGACCCGCGGCGAACCCATCCTGGAAAACAAGCTGGCGCCGGTAGGCACCAAAGGCGGCTTGTCGGCGGTGGTGGGCGAAGGCAAGCGCGCCATCACCGTGCGCGTGAACGACGTGATCGGCGTCGCCGGCTTCGCCCTGCCCGGCAACTTCGTCGACATCATGGTCAATACCCAGGAAGAGGTCAGCAAACCGGACGACAAGGGACGCAACATCTCCAAGATCGTTCTGGAGCACATCCTCGTCCTCGCGGTTGCCCAGCAGGCCAACCGCGACGAGACCAAACCCAAGGTGGTCAACGCGGTGACCCTGGAAGTAACCCCCGAGCAGGCGGAAAAGCTGGATCTCGCCCGCTCCGTCGGCACCCTCTCCCTGGTGCTGCGCAATCAGATCGACCCGGACCCCGCCCAAACCCCCGGCGCCACCAAGGATACGCTGCTGGGGATAGCGCCCCGCCCGCCAGCGCCCGCACCGGTCGTCCAATGGCGGCAAGCGCCACGCCAAGTGGCCACGGTTCGGCGGTCGAGCAACTGCGTCGAAGTGATCCGCGGCGCATCGCGGTCCATGGAATGTTTTTGAATTGATCTGCCGGACAGTCGAGGGAGTCAAAAAATGAAGTCAGCAGAGTCTTTCCCGATGCGGCACGTGGCATGGATGGTCGCCACACTGGCGGGCCCGCTCCAGGCCGCCCAGCCCGTTCCCGCCAACGTGGCTGCCTTCCCGCCGGCCAGCGCTGTCCCGGCAGCTCCCGTCCCGGCCGCCACGCCGAACCCCGCGTTGGCACCGCCGGCAGCGAGACCAACGCGGCGGCCAATGGCCGCCACGGCGGGCAGTTCGCCCTGCGGGCGGGTGGAAATGGGCCCCATCGTCAAGCTGGCGGTCGGCAAATCCACGCTGCTCCGGCCCAAGGCGCCGGTGACACGCATCCTGCTCGGCAATCCGGACCACAGCCAGGCGGCGCGGCCGACGGAGGGGCCGCTGGCAGAGGTGGCCCAGGCCGCGGGATCGGGCCAGCAGAACAGCCGCCGGCCCGGCGTGGCCGACGTGGACGTCCTGCTGCTCAGCCCGAGCGAAATTTACCTGCTGGGGAAAACGGTCGGATCGACCAATATCGTGCTGCTGGACCGCACCGGCCAATGCACCGTGGTGGACGTCGCGGTGGGGATGGACACCGCCGCCCTGACCGCCTCGCTGCGGGAGCTGCTGCCGCGGGAGAGCGGCATCAAGGTCTCTTCCGCAGCGGATTCGCTGATCCTCAGCGGTATGGTCAGCGATGCGTCCGCCGCCGATCGGGCCATCGACCTGGCCACCGCTTACGTGCGGCGCGGCAACAGCGGCGGCCAGGGTGGCCGGGCCGGCGCCCACGACCAGATCATCAACATGCTCGCCGTGGCAGCGCCGCAGCAGGTGATGCTGGAAGTGAAAGTTGCGGAGATCTCGAAGGCGCTGCTGGACCAGTACGGCATCAACTTCGCCCGCGCCTATTCCCCCGCCGACGGCTCGTTGATCCGGTTCCTTTCCGGCGTCTTTGGCGGCAAAGGGCTGCTCGGCGGCAACCTGAGCGGCACGGTGGACGGTTCGGTGGGCGCGGGGGTCGTCGGCAGCCTGTCCAACGGCGGCTACACGTCGGGCAATACGGCGCCCTCGGGCTCCGCCAGCGTCGGCGGCGACTCGACGACGATCCCCATCGCGCGGGGCAAGAACTCGACCATGTTCAGTTCCGACGCCCAGAAGCAGGACGGACTGGTGAAAGTCTTGGCGGAGCCGACGGTGATGGCGATCAGCGGCCAGGAAGGCAGTTTCCTCGCCGGGGGGCGCGTGTTCCTGCCGATCGCCAGCAACAGCGGCAACGGCGGCACTTCCATCACGCTGGAAGAAAAAGAGTTCGGCGTCAGCCTGAAGTTCACGCCCACGGTGCTGGGAGACGGCCGCATCAACCTGAAAGTGCATCCGGAGGTGTCGGAACTAAGTGCCCAGGGCGTCGCCATCACCGCCACCAACGTATCGGGGACCGCCATATTGCCCTCCTTCACCACGCGGCGTGCGTCGACCACGGTCCAGCTCATGGACGGGCAGAGTTTCGCCATCGGCGGCCTGATCAAGAACAACGTGACGGCCAACATCTCCGCGTTCCCCTTCCTGGGGGAAATTCCCGTCCTCGGCGCCCTGTTCCGCAGCACGAGTTTCCAAAACGACCGCTCGGAACTGGTATTCGTGATTACGCCGCGGCTGGTCAAACCGCTGCCCGCCAACTATGCGCTGCCGACGGACGGCTTCGTCGAGCCATCCCGGTCCGACATGATCCTGAATGGCCGTCTGGAAGGAAAACCGCGCGAAACGCCGGCCCCCGACCGGGCCCCCACCCAGGCCCCCGCCGACGCCAACCCGGCCGCGCCGGCACGTGGCGGTTTCGAACTCAAATGAGGAGTGTGGCAACGATGACCAGGTTCCCCCCCCGAGCATTCACCCCGCTCATCGCCGCAGCCGGCATCGCGCTGCTTGGCGGTTGCGCCGCGACGACAACACCCGAAACCGACGCCCGGCTGGGCCTTACCCTGAACACGCTCAGGGCGCAGCAGACCATCAATCCCGATGCCTCGCGCAATACGGATCCGGTGGCCGGATTCGACGGCAAGGCAGCCAAGGGTGCCCTGGACAACTACCGCGACAGCTTCCGCAAACCGCCCTCCGAAGCCGCCAGCGTGATGACCATCGGCGTCGGCCAGGGGTCGGCGGGAAGGTAATCGGAGCCAGGGCAGGAAAAGCGCGCAATGCTGCGAGAGGCGAGCCTGCGACGGCGCCAGACCGGCGCCGTGGCGATCATCGTCGCGCTGTCGCTGGCGGCCCTGATCGGCTTTGCCGGCCTGGTGCTTGATCTTGGCCGTTTGTTCATCAACAAGACCGAACTGCAGAATGCGGCGGATGCCTGCGCCCTGGCGGCGGCCCGGGAGTTGACCTGCAGCAGCGGACCATGCCCGGCCAGCAGCGTCGCCAGTGCCCAGGCGGCGGGGATCTACGTCGCGGCCCGCCATAACCGTGACTTCCAGTCCCAGCCGGTGGCAATCGCCCCCGCTGACATCAAGTTCAGCACGTCCATTGCGCCCAATTCGGCTTACCTGTCCGTCGGCGACGGGGCCCTCCCCCAATCCCGTTTCGTGATGTGCACCGCCCGGTCGGAAGGCATCCTGCCTTGGTTCATGGGGGTGCTGGGCATCGGCGCCCAGAGCGTCAGCGCCATGGCCGTAGCCAGCCCCGCGCCTTCCCGGACCAACTGCGCGATTCCCGTGGGGGTGTGCTCGCCGAATCCGACTCCGTCCATGACGGTCGGGGAATGGTTCGGCGATACGTTTTCGTCGGGGGGCGGCGTGGCCGGAAATTTCAACTGGGTCGAATTCCCTTCATCACCACCGGTTTCGGACCTGCTCAAAGGCACGGGGATGTGCGACATGAGCTTGGCAAACCAGGTCAGAGACGCCCCGGCGCTGACCGCAGCAGAGGCCAGGGCGTTCAATTCGCGCTTCGGGCTTTACGCCAGCGGCACAGGGAATCCCCAGATCACCGACGCACCGCCCGATTACACCGGATACGCCTACACCAGCCCCGCCTTCGTTAGCGGTCCAGGCTCCTGGCCTGCCGGATCCAACGCCTACAACGATTTCCTGGGCAAGAGAAGCGCTCATGCCCCGTACGGGTCGCCCGGCGTCGCCGATGGCAACTCATTGACCGGTTTGGCAATCGGCAACGAGTACGACCCGCCCACCCAGTCGGGTCCACTGACAAGCAACGGGGCGGATCGCCGCATGGTGGTCGCTCCAATCGTCAATTGCGGCGGCCTTTCGGGCAGTTCGACCACTCCCATCCTTGCCTGGGCCTGCGTCCTCCTGCTGCACCCGGTGGCGAACACGGCCGACCCGGTGTACTTCGAGTATCGCGGCTTGGCGTCGGACACCGGCAGCCCCTGCGCCACCTCCGGCACGGTGGGCGGGCCGGGCAGCGTCGGGCCGCTGGTGCCCGCCCTGGTCCAATGAGGCACGCCATGAAGAGCCGCAAGCGCCAGCGCGGTGTCGCCGCGGTGGAATTCGGGCTGCTGCTGATTCCGCTGGTGCTGCTGGCCTTCGGCATCACCGAATACGGGCGCGCGCTCTACCAGTACAATGCACTGGGCAAGGCAGCACGCAGCGCGGTGCGCCACTTGTCGGAACATGCGCCCGGGGACGCAGCCCAGGCGACCACCGCCACTTGCCTGGCCGTCTACGGCAACACGGATTG
>JBAWHH010000794.1:0-2545 GCA_049593715.1 Rhodocyclaceae bacterium | reverse complement strand
GTGGTAAGCCGCGCCATCGTTGGCGAAGGCGGCGTCCCGGCCATGGAGCCCGGAGCCGGCGAAGTCCTCGAAGAACTCCGTGTCGAACTGATCGACGCGGCCGAAACCGCGGAACTCCCGCTCCCGGCCGTCGTAGTAACCGTGGTGGTACTTGTACTTGGTGACGAGCTTGGTCTTGCCGATGTGGTCAATCACCTCCACTTTGTCCACCACCTGCACGGGGAACGGCAGCTTGGTGAGCCAGGGGTTGCCGCTGGCCTGGTCTTCCAGGAAATACCGGGTGGAGGGCGCGTAGCTGACCCTTGTCGTCGCGCCCATGTTGTTGTCCATCGCGGTGAGGACGTAAGGCTTGATTCCGCCGCAAAAGTCGAGTGCCTTGTAGTGCCCTCCCCGCTTGCCAGCCTGATCCTGGCTCCACAGGAGCGTCGCCGTCCCGGTGCCGAAAACGTCGGCGAACTGGACCGAATCCGCGTCGCTGACCGCGGGTGTGCCCAGGATGGTCTGGCGTTCGCTCCAGCGATTGCCGGCCTGGTTGAACCAGAAATGGACACGGCGGAAATCCACATAGACGAGATCCGCGCAGCCCGTGCCGTTGAGGTCCACGAGGAACAGGCGTTTGGGATCGAAATCGGCGTCCAGGTGCGGCGCATCGGCCATGGCGATGCGCTTGCCGAAACGGCCGTAACCCATGTTCGGCCAGTAGTCGATGCGGCCGTTGTGGACGAAAACGATGTCCTGGAGGCCGTCGCCGCTCATGTCGGCCAAACGCACCCGCCCTGCCGGATCGGCGAAAAACACATCGGGAAACTCGTCCAGGTCGTGGATGCGCCGAATGGCTTGCGCCGCGGCGAAGCCTTTCTCGCCCCGGCACTCGAACCAGAGGAAATGCTCGTCCCGGGTCAAGAGCGCGTCCGACCGGCCGTCCCCGGTCAAATCCAGCAGCCTCAGATTGGCACCGTCGAGGTCGAAATCCGGGAAACGCTCGTAAGGGACGAACCTGCGCCAGGCGCCCTCCCCTGTGGTCTCGAAAAATCCTGCCCGCGGGACGGTATGGACCAGCAGATCGACCTTGCCGTCGCCGCCCATGTCGCCGAAACCGACCCCGGGCTGACCGAGGGCGACCCCGGCGGGAATCGTTTTCAGGGCGCGCGGGCGATCCAGCAGACCGCCGCCGAGATTGCGCCAGTAGCGGAAACCCGCCGCGCTTCCCTGCACCACATCCGGCAAGCCATCGCCCGACAGATCCACCAGGGCCATCTCGGGATCATTAAGTGCCAGCGGCGGAAAATCGTCGCCGACGGCGGCGAGGGGCCGGTAGCGCTGCTCGTGGGGTTTGAATTGCGAGTAGGCGAACGTCACAGGGGGCAGACTGGCCGCACGGTACTGCCCGGTCGCGTCCTTGTCGTAGCCGGTGACCGTGACGCCGGTGAGCAAGGAAATGCGCGTGTCGGAGTCGGCGCGGTAGCTGAAGTCGGTGGAGCGGACCAGGGTCGGGCCGCCGAGTTCGGCGAAATGATGGAACATCAGCACGCGCTGGCAGCGCCGCAGCGTTCGCACGTCGAAACCGGACCGGAAGAGGGAGAAGCGATCCTCACGGACGGGTACGGGGCGGGAAGGGGCGGATGCCGCCGCACCGGCGCCGGACAGTTCGGGCGCTTCCTCCGCTGGAGGTACGGGGTGCGGGAGGGTCGTCGGGGTGTCCCAGTCCCCGTAGTCGAACACCACCTCGAACGCGTAGCGCCGGCCGCCGCGCAGGTGCCCGACCGCCGCACCGTCCGGATAGGTCACCGGCTGCCCCTCGGCATCCACCAGGGGCTCGGGCAGGTTGCCATAGTAGATCCGGCGGATGTAGCGTTGCGTCGCGGCCCGGCGTCGCTCGAACGACTCCTCCAGCATCGCTGCCCCGCCGTCACCATAGAGCTGCGGATCGTCCTGGGCGTATTCGTAGCGGATGTGATTGCCTAGCGGATCGAAGGTCTCCTGCAGCAGCCACTCGTAAACCCGGCTGGTGTCTCCGGGGTCCGCCAGCCGCGCCGCGGCCGTTCGGCCGTAGACGCTGGTAACGTTGTCCTTGCTGATGCTGCGCCAGTGGGTTTCGCCGGTTTCCTCATCGTCCCAGCGCTCAATGCGGGAGAACAGGCCCTCGGTGCGGGGGCGATAGCGGTAGATGGTGTGGAGCGACTGCACGCGCGGGTCTTCCGGCTGCCAGCCCGTCCGGCCGCTGGCCGGATCGACGACCTTCTTCAGGCAGCGGACCAGATCCTCCGCCCCCGTGAGCACGAAGACATCGGTATCGTCGTAGCGCGGCAGGCCTTTCTCCGTTTTGCGCGTGATGCGCGGAACGGCCAGTTGCCAGCCCAGGCCGAACGGGCCGTTCCCGTTGCCCGAGCTGTAGTCGAGGGAGAGCTTGGGCCCAAAGCCGTTGCGGCCGGGGGAAATCGCCAGTGGAACCGAGTGGTTGCCGGTGCCGCTGAACAGATTGGCCTGGAACGTTTCGCCGATCCCCTTGATGGCGCCGCCGCCTTTGGGCAGGCTGGCAACGCTC
>JBAWHH010000793.1:0-12256 GCA_049593715.1 Rhodocyclaceae bacterium | reverse complement strand
GGTCCCGCCGACTCGACCCAGATGCGGCCGCCGTGGACTTCCACGATGCGCTTGACCAGCGCCAAGCCGATTCCCGTCCCGTCCGCGCTGGGGTCGAGCTTTTCGAACAGCCCGAACAGGCGTTCCTTGTGGCGCGGATCGATGCCGATACCGTTGTCCCGCACGTAGAGGACGATCTCGCCACCGCGCTCCTCCGCCCCGATTTCCACCCGCGGTGCGGGCTGGTCGCCAAGGAACTTGACCGCGTTGTCCACCAGATTCTGGAACACCTCCACCAGCCGCGAGCGGTCACCGTGCAGCACGATGGGCAAGGGCGTGACCTGGACGTCCACCTGGCGGCCGGCGATGCGGCCCGCCACCAGGTCGAGGGCCTGCCCCACTAGTTCCTGGAACAGCACGTCCTCCGCCGGCTTCGCCAGCCGGCCGACGCGGGACAGGGCCAGCAACTCGTCCAGCAACTGGCTCATCCGGTCGGCGGCGGTGCGCATGTATCCCATGTCCTTGGCGATCCGCCCCTCATCCCGAGCCGCCATGTCCTGCTCCAGGAAGCCGAGGAAGGTGCGGATGGTCACCAGCGGACTCTTCAGGTCGTGGGATACCGCGTAGGTGAAGCGCGCCAGTTCTTCCTCGCGCCGCTTGCGTTCGGTCACGTCCTCGAACACGGTCGCCAGTTGTCCGGCCTTGGGGACCACGGCCGACACATGGAAGTGGCGACCCCGGCTGGGAAGGTAGGCGTCGAAAACCCGCGACTCGCCACTGCGGGCGACGCGATGGAACTCCGCCAGCATGTTGGCGCCGTCTTCCCGGTAGAGGCCGCTCGCCAGTGCCCCCAGGGCCTGCGCCTCGGCGATGCCGAGTTGCGCCGTGTAGCTGCGGTTCAGGCCGGTGATGCGGTAATCCACGGGCTCCCCGGCGGCGTCGAGGATCGTCTCGTGCAGGGCGATCCCTTCGGTCAGCGCGTCGAACAGGGCGCGGTACTTGGCTTCGCTTTCGCTCAAGGCGAGTTCGGCGTCCTTGCGCTGGGTGATGTCGGCGTGGGTTCCCACCAGGCGCAGCGGTTTCCCGGCGGCGTCCCGGCTGACGACGCGGCCCATGGACAAGACCCAGATCCATTGATCGGGCGCCGCCTTGAGGCGGTACTCGACGCGGTACTCTTCGCGCCGGCAGTCGAGACACTCCTCCATCAGCGGCTGCACCGTGCCCAGATCGTCGGGATGCACCATCTGTGCCCAGGCATCGAGGGTCCAGGCTCCCCGCGCGGGATCCAGCCCGAGCATCCGCGCATATTCCGGGCTGACCTGCGCTTGCCCGGTGTGCAGATCCAGGTCGAAGAAACCCAGCTTGCCGGCCGCCAGCGCCAGCGTCAGCCGTTCTTCGCTTTGTTTGAGGGCGGCTTCGGCCCGCTTCCGGTCCGTGATGTCGCGGGCGAACGAACAGTGCAGCGTTTTGCCGCCCAGATTCATCAGCGTGACGGCGATCTCCACGGGGAATCGCCGCCCATCCCGGTTGAGGTGAGTGGTCTCGACAAGATAAGAGTGGCGCCGGGACGACTGCGCCCAGTACTCGCGCCAGCGCTCCCTGGAGAAAGTCGGATCAATGTCCAGGACCGAGCGCTGCAGGAGTTCTTCCCGGGTATAGCCGAGCATTTCGCAGGCGGAGCGGTTGGCGTAAACCAGCCGGCCTTCCTCGTCGACCCAGAACGCGCTGTCCCGCATGTGGTCGAGGACGAACTGGGCGCGCAGCAGGATTGCTTCGGCGCGTTTGCGCTCGCGAACGTCGCGGGCAAATCCGCAGACGAATTCTTCGCCGCCAAAGGTCAGCAGGGAGACGCTCACTTCCTTGGGGATCGGGGTGCCATCCTTGGCAACGTGGACCACCTCGAAAAGCGGCGTCGGAGACCGCTTGAATCCGGGCGCCCTTTCGGCAAAGCCCACGCCCCCGTCCCGTTCGAGATCACCGATCGTCATGGTGACCAGCTCCTCCACCGTGTAGCCGAGGCTTTGCGCCGCCGCCGGATTGGCAAAGACGATGCGGCCGTCCAGCCTGACCAGCCACACTTCCTGGCCGACGTTCTCCACCAGGTAGCGAAAGCGCTGCAGCTCTTCTTCGGCACGTTTCAGTTCGGTGACGTCCTGCATGGTGCCGACCATGCACGGCGATTCCCCTTTCGCCACGCGCAGCATTTCGGCCTGCACGAAGACGTGCCGAATCTCGCCGTCCGGGCGCTGGATGCTATGGGCCAGGGCGTAGGGGCGCCCCTCGCGCAACGATGCGTCCACGGCAGCGGCTACCCGCGGACGATCGTCCGCCGGAATTGCAGCCAGCACCAGATCGTAGGACGGGATGGCCTGCCCGGGATCGATGCCCAGAATGCGGAACATTTCCTCCGACCAGCGCGATGCGTTCCTGGCAATGTCCCACTCCCAGTGGCCGAGATGGGCCATGGCCTGGGCCTGGGTGAGGCGGGCTTCGTTGGCGCGCATGCGCAGCCCCAGGGCTTCCTGCCGCTTCATCTGCCGCACCATGCCGAAGGTGAGGAGCAGGATCACGCAAACAACGCTGGCGGCCGCCGCACTGGCCATGGCGGCCGAGCGGCGCCAGTGCGTCAGCGCCTCCGCCTGGACCGCGGACACGCTGATCTTCAAGGGATAGTTCGGCACCTTGGCGGTCCTGACCAGCCGCAAGGGGCGGTCCAAGCCGTCGCCGGCGGCTCCCGCGGACGGCGACGGTGTTTCAAGGGCGCCGGGGTGGCGCACCATGGCAACGCCGTCGCTGCGCAACAGCTCAACGGTCCCGCCGCCGCTTTCGTAGGGGAAGATCCGGTGGAAAAGCTCTGCCAGATAGGCGGGACGGATCAGGGCACCGGCGACACCGCTGAATACGCCTCTGCGATCCTTCTGGGCGCGGCTGGTAAAGATGTACCACTGGCCGTCCACCCGCCCCTTGCGCGGCGGGGAGATATGCATCCCGTTGTCCGGGTTGTCACGCGGGGCGGTGAAGTACTCCTCCTTGCTGCTGTCCAGGCGCGGTGTCGGGAAGCCGCGCGTACTGACCCACATCGTCCCCTTCGCATCGAACAGGCCCAGCACTTTCACCTGGGGGTGGCCGGCCGTCTGGGCCATCAGCAGCTTGTAGAAGCTCTCGCTTTCCACCCGCTCTGCCGGATCGAGATCCGCGACCCTTTCCGCCGTGGCCTGGAGCAGAAGATCGACGTTGCTGAACACGCTGCCGGTCGTTTCCGCCAGCGCCTGGGCCATGTTCCCGAGATCGCGCAGGGTGTTGCGCAGGGTGACCACCCGCGCCTGCCAGATCGACAGGGCCGTCACGGCAACCACGGCGAGGACAACGGCAACGCCAAAGGCCGCCACCAGGGTGCTGGGGGAAAAGCGGCCGAGGATCATCGGGCCGTGCCACGGGCGGCGTGCGGATCCGCCGTTGCCGGACCCCCGCTTCGACTGCGCTGCTTCCCCTGCCATTTCGTTGCTCCCGCGGATGTGCGCCTGGAGGATCCCCGGTACCGCGGGACCCATAGGCCCACATTATGACGGACCGCGGCGCCCCGACGCGGTGCATCCCCAGCCTCCCGAGACGCGCCCGGTTGCGTTTCCGCCATGGCCTCACCACCGGAGCGGCAAGCGGCCTTTGTTTCCCAACGGAAAGCGAATATATTCCGCGCATAGACCCGAAAGGCTGCTGTCGCCTTTGCCGGAGCGCGGGGAACCGCTCTTCGGCGGGACGCTGCTCCGGCCAGCCAGCCGGGGTTGAGCCGGGCCGATCCGAGGTTGAGCCGGCGCGCGGACGAACCGCGCGCGTCATGCGCGCGGGGAAACGCAATGACTGCCGAAACGCAACGACCGGAAATCCGGGGGGAGCCGCTGGTCATCCTCCTGGTGGAAGACGATCCCGCCCATGCGGAAATCGTCCGGCGGAACCTGGAACAGAACCACATCGCCAACCGGCTGGAGCATGTCGAAGACGGCCAGGCCGCCCTCGACTACCTGTTCCGCCAGGGCCGGTACGCCGATCCCGCCAGCAGCCCACGGCCGCACATCGTGCTGCTCGACCTGCGGCTGCCCAAAGTGGAAGGGCTCGACGTCCTGCGCCGCGTCAAGGCGGACGAAATCCTGGGCGATATTCCGGTCGTCGTCCTGACCACCTCGGCGGCGGAAGCCGATATCGTGGCCGCCTACCATTTCCGGGCCAACAGCTACCTGGTGAAACCGGTGGATTTCAGCAAGTTCGCGGGTCTAATGGACACCTTCGGTTACTACTGGCTGGCCTGGAACCAGTATCCCCGCTGAACACGAAACAACAACGACGCAGCAAGACATGAAACTGCACGATCAACCCGTTTCCATCCTCATCGTCGAAGACGACGCCGCCCACGCCGAAGCCGTCGTCAGAGCCCTGCAGGGGGCGGGCTGGTCCCACGTCGTCCGGCTGGTGGGCAGCCTGCAAGCCTGCCGCGAGGAAATCGCCCGCGCTACGCCGGACATCGTCCTCGCCGACCTCAACCTCGTGGACGGGCGGGCCCTTGATCTACTCGGTGATTCCGCGGAAACACGGCCCTATCCCGTGCTGGTGATGACCAGCCACGGCGATCAGCACATGGCGGTGCAGGCCATGAAAGCGGGCGCCTCCGAATACCTGGTCAAATCCGAGCGGACTTTCGCCGAAACGCCGCGGCTGGTGGAGCGGGCGCTGAACCAGTGGCGCCTGGTGCAGGATCGCCGCCACGCGCAAAAGGCCCTGCGCGAGAGCGAAGCGATGCTGCGGGCAATCATTGCCAATACGCCCAATGTGGCCATCCGCGGTCACGATCTGGAAGGGCGCGTGGTCTTCTGGAACAGGGCCGGCGAAACGCTGTTCGGCTGGAGCGAAGCGGAAGCGGTGGCGCGAACGCTGGATGAGTTGGGCATGCTGTCCGAGCGCAACGCGGCGGAATTCCTGATCAGCCTGAGGCAAATTGCCGACACCGGTCTGCCGGTTGGCCCCAAGGAATGGACACTGTCGCGCCGCGACGGCCAACTCATCCAGTGCCAGTCCACGCAGTTCGAAGTGAATCCGGCGGAGGGACAGCGAACGATCGTCTGCATGGACGTGGACGTTACCGAGCGCAATCGCGCCCTCACTGCATTGCACGAAAGCGAAGAACGGCTGAACTCGATCTGGCAGAGCCTGACCGATATCGTCAGCATCCACGATAGCGACCACGTCTTTCGCTACATCACCCCCTCTGCCGCCCGCATCCTCGGCTACCCAACCGAAACGCTCGTCGGCAGCAGTCCCTACGACTACGTGCACCCCGAAGACATGGCGCCCATGCGGGAAATTTTCGGCCGCGTCGTCGACAGGACCAATCCCGGGATTCCGTTCGGCTTCCGCTTTCGCCATCGCAACGGCCACGACGTGTATCTGGAGGCCCTCGGGCGCAATCTGATGGACAAGCCCGGCGTGCGCGGCATCATGATCGTCTCCCGCGACGTCACGGAACGTAAGCAGGCCGAAGCGGCGACGCGGGATGCGGAATCCCGGTTCCGCAACCTGCTGGAACACATTCCCGCCATCACCTACATCGCTGCGGCCCGGCATCGCAGCAGCGACCTCTACATCAGTCCGCAGATCCAGCCCCTGCTGGGCTTCACCGCCGACGAGTGGTGTGCCGATCCGACGACCTGGGTGCGGCAGGTCCACGAGGACGACCGCGAACGCGTGCTGGCGCAACTGGAACAGTGCGAAGCGGAAGGCCAGCCGTTCCGCTGCGACTACCGCATGCTGTCGCGGGACGGGCTCGTGCGCTGGTTTCGCGACGAAGCCGAATTCGTGCGCGTCGGCGACGACAAGCCCGCCTACCTGCAGGGCGTGATGCTGGACATCACGGAGCGCCACCGCGCCGAAGAGGAAGTGCAGCGCCTGAACAACATTCTGGAGGCCCGCGTGGCGGACCGCACGCAGGAGCTGGCGCTGGCCAACCGCGAGCTGGAGTCCTTCGCCTACTCCGTGTCTCACGACCTGCGCGCCCCGTTGCGGGCCATCGATGGCTTCAGCCTGCTGCTGCTGCGGGAATACGCGAACAAGCTTGACGATCAGGGCAGCGACTACCTCAACCGGGTGCGGCGGGGCGTGCAGCGCATGGGGCAGCTCATCGACGATCTGCTCAATCTTTCCCGCGTCACCCGCGCCCAGATGAAGAAGGAGCCGGTGAATCTCTCGGCCATCGCGGAGGCGATCGTGCACGAGTTGAAGGATGGCGAGAGCCGGCAAGTGGATTTCGTGGTGGCGCCGGGCCTGGTGGCCGACGCCGACCCGGACCTGATGCGCATTGCGCTGACCAACCTTCTCGACAACGCCTGGAAATTCACCGGCAAGCAGGTTCTGGCGCACATCGAGTTCGGCTGCGCTGTGGAAAGCGAGGGTCGTGTATTCTTCGTCCGCGATGATGGTGCCGGCTTCGACCCGAAATACATCCACAAACTGTTCCATGCCTTCGAGCGGCTGCACAATCCTTCCGATTTCGAAGGCAACGGTATCGGTCTGGCGACGGTCCAGCGCATCGTCGCCCGCCATGGCGGCCGTATCTGGGCCGAAGGCGGCATCGACCAAGGCGCCTGCTTCTATTTCACGATTCCGTAGTCCCGAACTCACCTCCAAGAATAGCCTGTTGACGCCGTTGTCCGCCTGCGCCGGGCGGCGGTGTCGCCCGACCCCATGAACGACAAATCCCTGCGCATCGCCGGTGCGCTATCCCTGGCCGCCCTGGTGGGGGCCTGCGCCACCCCCGGCGGGTATGAATCCAAGCCCTGGCCTCCCCGCCCCGAAAGCCGGCCAACACAGCCGGCGACGCCGTTGCCACCCGCGGAAAAGCCCATCTCGGCGCCGCCAGTGAAGTTGCCGCCGCTGGAAACACCGGCCGCCCCGACGCCGCCCGCGGCGCTGCCCTACCCCGGCCTGCGCGAAGGCTCGGCACTGGCGGCGCGCTTTCTTCCCGACCATGTCGCCGATCGCAAGGGGTGGGCGACGGACATCTTCCGCGCCTTTGCCGCGCTGCGTATTGCACCGACGCCGGAAAATTTCTGTACCGCCGTCGCCGTGATCGACCAGGAGTCCACCTTTCATGCCGACCCCGTGGTGCCCGGCCTGGCGGCCATTGCGCGCAAGGAAATCGACACACGGCGCGAGCGCTACGGGATTCCCCGGCTGCTGCTGGACGCGGCGCTGGAGAAGAAGTCGCGCAACGGGCGCAGCTACAAGGCGCGCATCGATTCGCTGCGTACCGAGCGGGAAATGAGCATGTTGTTCGAGGACATGATCAGCGAGCTGCCCTATGGACAGACGCTGTTCAACCGCTTCAATCCGGTGCGCACCGGCGGGCCGATGCAGGTCAGCATCGAGTTCGCGGAAGACCAGGTGCGCGCTGCGCCCTACCCCTATCGGCCGATCACCAGCGTCCGGCACGAAGTGTTCACGCGCCGTGGGGGACTCTATTTCGGCATCGCCTACTTGCTCGACTACCCCGCCCCGTACGCCGACCCGCTGTACCGTTTCGCCGACTTCAACGCCGGCCGCTACAGCGCCCGCAACGCGGCGTTCCAGAATGCGGTCATGAAGATCGGCAAGCGCCGGCTGTCCCTGGACGGGGATCTGCTGAACTATTCCCTGCTGAATGCCGCCACCGGCGAACCCAGCGAGACCCAGCGTGCGCTGGAAGCGGTCGCCGCCAAGCTGCGCATGAATTCGACGGAAATCCGCCGCGACCTGTCCCTGGAAAAATCGGCGGGGTTCCAGGATACGGCGCTGTACGCGAAGGTCTATGCCCTTGCCGACCAGGCCAATGGCAGCCGGCTGCCGCGGGCGATGTCGCCCCAGATCGATCTGAAGAGCCCGAAGATCAAGCGCAAGCTGACGACGGACTGGTTCGCCCAGCGGGTGAATGGCCGCTACCGCACCTGCCTGGCGCGGGCCGAGCCTCGGCCGGAGCCGCCGCCCCAGGCGGCGCGGTGAGGGCATCCGGGGTGCGCCAGGGGGCAGGCCGGTAACATCGCCGCTCGGCTGCCCATGGCATCCTGCGGTTCCGTGGCATAAGCTGTAGGCCCCCAACCGAGGAGATCGAACGATGAAAGGCGACGCGCAAGTCATTGCCCACCTGAATGCGGTGCTGGCCAACGAGCTGACAGCCATCAATCAGTATTTCCTCCACGCCCGCATGTTCAAGAACTGGGGCTACGCCAAGCTCAATGCCCACGAGTACCACGAGTCGGTGGACGAGATGAAACACGCCGACCAACTGATCGAGCGCATCCTGTTTCTCGAAGGCCTGCCATCCATGCAATTGCACAAGCTGGCCATCGGCAGCGACGTGGCCACCTGCCTGCAGAACGACTTGGACATGGAACTGCGCGCCCATCCGGACCTGAAGGTGGCGATACAGGACTGCGAAAAGATCGGTGACTTCGTCTCCCGTGAACTGTTCGAAGAGATTCTGGAAAGCGAGGAGGAACACATCGACTGGCTGGAGACCCAACTGGCGCTGATCGCGGAGGTGGGCATCCACAACTATCTCCAGTCCCAGATGTAGCCGGGATCCCACGCATCCTCCGTGAAGCCGTCCCGTTCGGAGTTCGTCCCGGTCCGCGGCCTGCGTTACCACGTGCGCCGCTGGGGACCGGCGGAGGGGCGGCGCCTGATCATGCTGCACGGCTGGATGGACGTGTCGGCGACGTTCCAGTTTCTGGCGGATGCGCTGAGCGACGCGTGGCATGTGGTGGCGCCGGACTGGCGCGGTTTCGGCCAGTCCACGTGGACCGGCGGCCCCTACTGGTTTCCCGACTACGTGGCGGATCTGGACGTCCTGCTGGACCACTATTCGCCGGACGCGCCGGCCCATCTGGTTGGCGCCAGCATGGGCGGCAACGTTGCCTGTCTTTACGCCGGCCTGCGGCCCGAACGGGTCGCCTCCATCACGACCCTGGAAGGTTTTGGCCTGGCCTCGGCGGACCCGGAAGAGTCGCCCGACCGCCTCGCCAAGTGGCTGGATCAACTGCAGAAACCCGTCGAGCCCAAGGTTTATCGCGACTTCGAAACCCTGGCGGAGCGCTTGTGCCACAAGGATCCTCTGCTGCGCCCTACCCGTGCCCACGTCCTCGCCCGGCAACTGGGCCGGCAGCGCGAGGACGGCTCGGTGGAGCTGGCGGCGGATCCCTACCACCGGCTGGTCAATCCGGTGCTCTATCGGCTGGAAGAGGTGAAGGCGTGCTGGCGCCGCATCGCCGCGCCGGTGCTCTGGGTGGTGGCGCGGGAATCGCCGCTGCTGCGGCGCTTCGTCGCCCACGACGACGACTACCGCGACCGCCTGGCGTGTTTCCGCAATTTGCGCGAAATTGTCCTGGACGCCGCCGGCCACAACCTGCAGCAACACCAGCCGGAGCGGCTGGCGGCGCTGATCGAAGAATTCCTCGCCGATGGAGGACGGGGGACGGTCTGATACCATGTCGCCCGTGCAAACGGTCGATCTCCATTGTCATTCCACCATTTCCGACGGTGTTCTGGAACCCGCGTCGGTGGTGGCGCGCGCCGCCGCCAACGGCGTCGACGTGCTGGCGCTGACCGATCACGACAATCTCGGGGGGGTGGACGAAGCCGCCGCTGCCGCGGCGGAAGCGGGTATCCGTCTGATCCCGGGCGTCGAGATTTCCGTGTCCTGGCGCAGCACCACGATCCACGTCCTCGGCCTGGGCGTCGATCCCCACGACGCCGGGCTCAATGCCGGGCTGGAGAGCATCCGCGCCGGACGCGCCGGACGGTCGGAGCGCATGGCGGAGAGTCTGGCCGCCATCGGCATCCGCGGCGCCCTGGAGGGTGCCGCCCGCTACGCCCACAATCCGCAAGTGCTGTCGCGTACCCATTTCGCCCGGTTCCTGGTGGAACAGGGCATTTCTCCGGACGTGCACAGCGTGTTCGACCACTACCTGGTTCGGGGCAAACCCGGATTCGTGCCCCACGAATGGGCTTCGCTGGCCCAGGCGGTCAGTTGGATCCTCGCCGCTGGCGGCATCGCCGTAGCCGCCCATCCGGCGCGCTATCGCCTCGGCAAGCGGGTACTGGATGAGTTTTTCACTGCCTTCCAGGCGCTGGGTGGAACGGGGATCGAGGTGTGCTCCGGCTCCCAGACGCGGGAACAGGATCAGGACATGGCCCGCATCGCGCGCCGTTTCGGCTTTCTCGCCTCCTCCGGCTCCGACTTTCACGCGCCCGACGAAAGCGTGCTCGACCTGGGCCGTTCGCCACCTCTGCCGCCGGATCTGGTACCGGTCTGGCAACGGCTGGTCTAAAGCGCCATGGCCCAGTTCTTCACCGTCCATCCCGAGCAGCCGCAGCCGCGCCTGATCCGCCAGGCGGCGGAAATCGTGCGCGGCGGCGGCCTGATCGCCCTGCCCACCGATTCGGCCTACGCCCTTGGCGGCCGCGTGGGCGACCCGCAAGTGATCGAGCGCATCCGCCGCATCCGCCGCGTGGACGATCGCCACCACCTGACCCTGGTTTGCCGCGACCTGTCGGAGATCGCCCACTACGGCCGCGTGGACAACGCCCAGTACCGCCTGCTCAAGGCTGCGACACCGGGCAGCTACACCTTCATTCTCGAAGGGACGAAGGAACTGCCGCGGCGCGTGTTGCACTCGCGGCGCAAGACGATCGGGCTGCGCGTGCCGGACCACCCCCTGGTGCGCGCACTGCTGGCCGAACTGGACGGACCGTTGATGTCTTCGTCGCTGATCCTGCCCGACGAAACCGAGCCGCTGAGCGACCCCGAGGAAATACGCCACCGCCTGGAAAAGGAGGTGGACGTGATCATCGACGCCGGACCGTGCGCCCCCCGCGCCACCACCATCATCGATCTCACCGCCGGAGCCCCGGAATTGATCCGCCTCGGCGCCGGCGATCCCACCCTGCTCGGTATCGAGATGCCTGACTGAAACCGCCGTTGGGCAGGCCGGGCGTTTGCTAGAATGCCGCCTTCCCCTGTGCGCTCCCCATGGAAGAACTGATCCCGACGCTGGCGGTATGGTCACTGCCGGTCATCTTCGCCATCACCCTGCACGAAGCCGCCCACGGTTACGTGGCCCGCCATTTTGGCGACCCCACCGCTTTCCTGGCGGGGCGCATCAGCCTGAATCCCCTGCGGCACATCGATCCCGTCGGCACCCTGCTGGTTCCCGGCGTGATTCTGGCGATGAGCAGCTTGGTCGGCAGCAGCCCGATCCTGTTCGGCTGGGCAAAGCCGGTGCCGGTGGACTTTTCCCGCCTGCGACATCCCAAGCGCGACATGCTGTGGGTGGCTGCGGCAGGCCCCGGCTCGAACCTCATCATGGCCCTGGGCTGGGCGCTGCTTTTCAAGCTCGCCCTATCCTCGCCGGAGAATGCTTATACGCTGCCGATGCTGCGCATGGCCGACGCCGGCATGCAGATCAACGCTGTGCTGATGCTGCTCAATCTGCTGCCCATTCCGCCCCTGGACGGGGGGCGCATCGCGGTGAGCCTGCTCCCCTACCCCCACAGCCTGCGCTTCGCCCAACTCGAGCGCTACGGCTTTCCGATCCTGCTGCTGCTCCTTTTCACGGGGATCCTGAGCGTCATCCTGATGCCGCTCATGGCCCTATTCCACGCCTTGTTGGCGGTGCTTTTCCAGTTCTGAACAACCATGTACCAAGAACGCGTTCTCTCCGGCATGCGTCCCACGGGACGGCTCCACCTCGGCCATTACCACGGCGTCCTGAAAAACTGGGTCGAACTGCAGCACAAATACCCCTGCCTGTTTTTCGTCGCCGACTGGCACGCCCTGACCACGGACTACGATGAGCCGGGCCGCATCGAGGAGAACACCTGGGACATGGTGATCGACTGGCTTGCCGCCGGCGTCGATCCCGCCCAGGCGACGATCTTCATCCAGTCCCGCGTGCCGGAGCACGCCGAGTTGCACCTGCTCATGTCCATGATGACGCCCCTGGGCTGGCTGGAGCGCGTGCCCACCTACAAAGACCAGCAGGAAAAACTCACCCACAAGGATCTGACCACCTACGGCTTCCTCGGCTATCCGCTGCTGATGTCCGCCGACATCCTCGTCTATCGCGCCAACCGCGTGCCCGTCGGCGAGGACCAGCTTCCGCACCTGGAGTTTTCGCGGGAAATCGCCCGCCGCTTCAACCACCTCTACGGCCGCGAGCCGGGCTTCGAGGACAAGGCGCGGGAGGCGGTGAAGAAA
>JBAWHH010000792.1:0-7755 GCA_049593715.1 Rhodocyclaceae bacterium | reverse complement strand
CATCAATCTGATCGGCAACGCCATCAAGTTCACAGACCGCGGCGATATTTCGGTCGGCGTCGGCCCCGTTCTCGATGCGGCGAATCCTGATGAGATTCTGTTCTCCGTTGCCGACACCGGCATCGGGATCCCAATCGACAAGCAGGCCATCGTTTTCGAAGCCTTTTCCCAGGCCGATGCCTCGACCACCCGGCGTTTTGGCGGCACCGGCCTCGGCCTTCCCATCAGCAGGCGCATCGTCGAAGGCATGGGCGGCCGCATGTGGGTGGAATCGCGTGAGGGCGCGGGCAGCACCTTCCACTTCTCCGTGGTCCTGCCGCGGGCGACGGTCGCGGAAAAGGAGATCCCGCTGCTCCCCGCCAAGGAGGTCGTGGGCGCCGACCGCGTGCGACCGTTGGACATTCTCCTGGCTGAAGACAACGTGGTGAATCAAAAGCTCGCCGTTGCAATGCTTGCGCGCCTCGGGCATACGGCGACGGTGGTCAATGATGGCGTCGAGGCGGTGGCGCTGGTCCAGCAGCGACGCTTCGACGCCATCCTGATGGATGTACAGATGCCGCAGATGAGTGGTATCGACGCCACCCGCGCCATCCGCGCATACGAGGCATCGCGCGGGATTCGGACGCCTATCATCGCCATGACTGCCAATGCGTTCGCGGAAGACCGGGAACGCTGTATCGAGGCCGGTATGGACGACTATTTGTCGAAACCGGTGCACCGGGATCTGCTGGCCACCGCCTTGGCCCGGATCAGCGGCCGCTCTGCCACCGCCCCGGCAGCGGCAAACCCGTCCACCCCCGTCGATCCGGCAGCGCAAGATGTCCGCCAGTTCGAGCGCGAAGCGACGCTCAAGAGTCTGGCCGGGGACGCGGAACTGCTGGCGGAATTGGCCGCGGTTTTTGTCACCACGTGCAGCGATCAACTGCAAACGCTGCGGCGGGCAGCCACTCTCGGCGACTGGCCGGCAGTTGCCCAGGTGGCCCACAGCGTGAAGGGCGGGGCGACGGTGTTCGGTGCGAAGCATTGCATCGAAGCCGCGCAGCAGGTCGAACGGTTGGCACGAGCCGGAGATCCTGCAAGCGACCTTGCGGTCAAGAAGTTGGCAGCCGTCGCCAGCCAGTTGGTTGATGAACTGCGGCACGAAATGGAGTCGCGGGTCCCCGAAACGCCGTAGTACAACCTCGACCGAGCGAGGGTTTCCCTGGGCGCCAGCCCAGCCGGCGGCACCACTGCGGAGTATCTCCAGCGCCAGGCGCAAGCCCGCCACGACTCCAGTGTGGGATAAGACACGGAGCCGGGCATATAATCGGCGGAGTATCGAAAACCCAAGAGAACTCCTCGGCCGTGGCGCCTCGCTGCCGCTGGGGCCTGGCACTCAGGGAGATGAGCTTTTTGAGACTGCAGCGGCGAAACCGGGGTGGCGCGGTGGGGCCCGGCAACGCGATAGAAGAAGGATCGAACATGAGAAACCCGTCACTCATCGCTGCGCTCGTAGCCGCAGCTTCTTTAGCGTGGTGTTCCGCGACCGTGGCGAATCCCGCGGATCCCGCGGGGATGATCAAGACCAGCCGCGGCACGGTCGCCGTCGAGCGGGCCGGTCAGCGCACCCCCGCCCCCCCTGGCACGACCGTCGAGGTCGGCGACCGCGTCCGTACCGGCAGTGACGGTTACGTCGGGATCACCTTGCGCGACGACACGCTGATCACGGCCGGTCCGTCCAGCACGCTGCTGATCAACGATTTCAAGTTCAACACCACCACCAACACGGGAAGCATGCTCGCGAGCTTCCTCAAAGGCACGTTCGGCGTCGTCACTGGGCTGCTGGCCAAGCAGTCGCCCGATTCGGTGCAGTTCAAAACGCCCACCACCAGCCTGGGCATTCGCGGCACGGAGTTTTTGGTCGAGGTGCTGGGAGCTAAGGACGAATGAGGTGCTTGGTCGTCCTGCCGCTGCTCGTCCTGCTGGCTGGCTGCACGACGACGACTGAGCGCATCGTCCTGCTGCCCAGTGCGGGAAATCACGCCAGCGCATTGGTGGTGCGAACGGACAAGGGCGAAACCGAACTGTCGAAACCCTATGAAGTGGCAGAAATCAAGAATGGAACTGCGGTGGCAAAAGCGATCACTCCGACCGAAGTGGGCCACCGCTACGGACCGTTGATCGACGCTCAGCCGCCCCGCCCCCACACGTACGTAATGTATTTCCTTCCGGGCGGAAAAGAACTGACGCCGGAGTCGACAACCCAGCTCGCGACCATCCGGTCAGAACTCGCTGCGCTGGCCGCGGGTGAGGTCGTCGTGATTGGGCACACCGATCGCGTGGGGGCAAAGAAGGCTAACGACCGCCTTTCCCTCATCCGGGCGAGGATGGTAAGGAATGCGCTGATGCGCGCCGGCATTCCCGCCCGCGGCATCGTTGTTGCCGGCCGCGGCGAGCGCGCTCCGCTGGTGCCCACGGCGGATGGCGTCCCGGAACCGAAGAACCGCCGCGTCGAGATCAAGCTTCGCTGATTGCCGGCGCCAGCCGGCAAACCTGCCTGCCTGATCCGCGGCGTCCGGCTGGGGTAGATCCATGAAGCAGCACTTTTACGGCTACGCCTTGGGTTTCGGCCTGTTGGCTGTGCTGCTGCTCCACAGCGCCAATCTGCTGCACCTGCAACCCCTGACGCGCCTGGACGCGGTGCTCTACGACGCCAAGGTGCGACTGACGCTGCCTGGGGGAACCGACCAGCGCATCGCGATCATCGATCTCGACGAAAAGTCGCTGGTAGAGGTCGGACGCTGGCCCTGGAGCCGCGATCGTCTGGCCCGGTTGGTCAAGACCGCTTTCGACCGCTATGGCGTCGTGCTGCTGGGCATGGACATGATCCTGGCCGAAAGCGACGACAGTTCGGGCCTCCGCGTCCTCGAAGAGCTTGCTCGGGGTCCCTTGCGCGACGATCCCGCCTTTCGCGCGGAATTCGCCGAGCTACGTCCGCAACTCGACTACGACCGCCGCTTCGCCCAGGTGCTCGCCAAGTATCCCGTGATCCTGGGGCTGCATTTCTCCGACGACCACGGAAAGATCGTCAGCGGCGTCTTGCCGGCGCCGGTGCTGCCCGCGGACGCCTTCGCCGGTGGCGATGCGTTCATTCCCGAATGGACGGGCTTCGCCGGCACCCGGCCCGAATTCCAGCGCGCGGCAGCGGGAGCCGGCTACACCAATGCCCTGACCGACGTGGACGGGATTTCCCGCCACATCCCCCTGCTGGCGCGGTACAAGGGCGCCTACTACCAGGCCCTGTCGCTGGCCGTCGTTCGCGCGATCCTGAACAATCCCCAGCCCGTCCCTGTCTGGTCGCCCACCGGGGCATTGTCGCCCACCGGTGGTGGCGTGCTCGAAGCCATTGATCTGCCCAGCCAGCGCGGATCGCTGCGCGTGCCCGTCGATGTCCGAGGCATGGCGCTGATCCCTTTCCGCGGCCCGCAAGGCAGCTTCCCCTACTACTCTGCGGCCGATCTGCTCGCCGGGCGGGTGCCCGTAGACGCACTGCGCGGAAAGGTTGCCATGCTCGGCACCACGGCGCCCGGACTTCTGGATCTGCGCGCCATGCCAGTCGGCGAGACCTACCCCGGCATCGAAGCCCACGCCAGCATGATCAGCGGCATGCTCGACGGTCGCGTGAAATCCACACCCTCCTTTGCCCCCGGCATCGAGGTTTCGCTGCTGCTCATCATCGGCCTATACATGGTTCTGCGCTTGCCGACGCTGTCGCCCGCACGCACCACGGCAATGTCGGCCGTGGTGCTGCTGCTCGCCGTGTCAATCAACCTTTCTCTGTGGGAAGGCTGGAACATCGCCCTGCCTCTGGCACCGACGCTGGTCCTGATCGTCGGGCAGTACATCATCGACATGTCTTTCGGCTACTTCGCCGAGGCCCGCTCGCGGCGCCGGCTGGCGCGCCTGTTCGGCCGCTATGTGCCGCCGGAACTGGTGGACGTGATGAGCCGCAACCCCAACCGCTACACCATGGAAGGCCGCAGCCTGGAACTCACGGTGATGTTCGCGGACATCCGCGGATTCACCGCAATTTCCGAGGCCATGGAACCCAAGATCCTGGCCCAGTTGATGAACGAGTACTTTTCGGCCATGACCGGCGTTATCCGTGCCCAACGCGGCACCCTGGACAAATACGTGGGCGACGCCATCATGGCCTTCTGGGGCGCACCGGTGGAAGATCCTCAACATGCCCAGCATGCGGTCCTCGCCGCGCTGCGCATGCAACTGAAGCAGATCGAAGTCAACGCGCTGTTCGCCGAGCGAGGCTGGCCACGGCTGGCCACAGGCATTGGCGTCAACACCGGGGTGATGACCGTGGGCGACATGGGTTCCCGCGAGCGTAAGGCCTACACCGTGCTTGGCGATGCGGTGAATCTGGGTTCAAGGCTGGAAGGGCTCACGGCCCAATACGGTGTCGGAATCATCATCGGCGAAGCGACGCGGCGTGGCCTGACCGGGATCGTCTGCCGCGAACTGGATCGCGTGCGGGTCAAGGGCCGGGCCGGCGTCATTGCGATCTACGAGCCCATCGCTCCTGAAAACGAGATCGCCCCCGAAACCGCCGCCGAACTGGCCGAATGGCACGAGGCGCTGGCCCTCTACCGGGCCGCCACGTGGGACGCGGCAGAGGAAAAGCTGCAGCGCCTGGCCGCCGCGGCGCCGGAACGCAAGCTGTACGCTTTGTTCCTGCGACGCATCACGGTGGTCCGGGCCGGGCCACAATACAAGCCATGGAATGGCGTATGGGAGTTCGACACGAAATGATTGCACCGCGGTTGCCACAGACGGCGTCAGCTATTGGGAGGCTCCGTTGATCCGATTCACCGCCGACGATGGCGAAACCATCCACGTTGCCGTGGCGGGCGAAGGGCCGCCACTGGTCATCCTCCATGGCTGGACCTCCAATCATCACGAATGGGCTCCTTTCGTCCTGCCGCTTTCGGAGCGGCATCGTCTCTTCCGCTGGGATGCCCGCGGCCACGGCTGCCATCCGCTTGCGGCGCCGTCGCGGGCCAGCGTGCAGCGCATGGCCCGGGATCTGCGCAACCTGATCGACCAGTTCGAGTTGCACGATGCAACGCTGGTCGGGCACTCCATGGGCGCGCTGACGGTCTGGGAATACGTCCGCCAGTTCGGCACAGCGGACCTGGGGAGACTATGCCTGATCGACCAATCCCCCAAGATCCTCACGGGCAACGATTGGCAGTTGGGAATCTACGGCGACTTCGACGCGCAGCGGGACCGCGATTTCGTCCGGGAACTGGAAACGGACTTCGCGGAAGCGGTGATGCGGCTTGCCGCTTATGGACTGAATTCTCGGGCGCGCGTGAAGTACGACGAAACTGCCCGCGGCTGGCAACGCATCCGCGAGGAGCTGCGACGACAGGACCCCACCCCCCTGATCGAGATCTGGAAAAGCCTCGCGGCCGCAGACTACCGCGACGTGTTGCCCGCAATTGATATCCCCACACTGCTGATCTTTGGCAACGAGAGCAACTTCTACCCCCTGGCGACCGCCCACTACGTGCGCGATCGGATCGATAAATCGATTCTGCACATTTATGACGGCACCGACCACTCTCCCCACCAGTGGAAAAAGGAGCAATTCGTCCGCGATCTGCTGGATTTCATCGCCACCTGAAGGTCTTTCGCCTACGGCCCATCAGTTGATTCTAAAAGCACATTCGTAGTCTTTATGCGGATCTGAGTTTGCTGCGAGAAACCCCACGCTGAGCACGTATTTTCAGGCGGTGGCACGGGCAAACTCTTGTCCGGCCGGTATGGCGGCGCTATAGTCCGGCACCTGCCCGCAAGCAAGTTTCAGCCGCTCGCGGGCCACCCGTTCTTGTTTCGTTGGAGGAGGGATTCATGATCGGCAACATCATGCTTGGCTACGACGATTCAGAACCTGCCAAGAAGGCGCTCGACTACGCTGTCGACCTAGCCGCCAAGTATGGATCTAACCTGGAAGTGGTGTCCGTTGTGCGGCCGCCCGAGTACCTTAGTGACCGGGATAGCCTTGCGGTAGTCGACAATACCCGCAACGTTCACAAGCGAATGCTGGAGGGCCTGAGCCCAAAGTTTGACGAGGCGGGCGTGAATGCCAGCTATCAGGTGCTCGTAGGGAACCCCGGCGATCAAATCCTGCAGCACGCCGAGCGGGCAAATGTGGACCTGATTGTGGTCGGACACACAGGGAAGACTTTCCTTGAAGCGCTACGCATGGGCTCGGTGTCCAAGCAGGTGATGCAGAACGCTCCCTGCGCGGTACTGGTCGTCCGCTGAAGGCATTCCAGAGCCGGCCCGGCGGCTTTGGCCGGGCCAGTTCTTTTCCCTGAGTATCTTTCCGTTCCCCTACCGAGCGTCCGCCGGTGAGCGGACGTCGTAATTTCGTGCGGCGCGTTTCACGGCAGCGGCTTGGTTCGTGAATCGCAAGTTGCCTCGTCCGCGCAATGGGATCCACAACAGCCATCGCCACAGCCGACCTTCTCGCGAAATCGGCCAAACTCGGGATGTCGCCGGGCGAAAAGCTGGGCCGCCTGAGAAACCACGATCCAGGCGACCAGCATCACGAATACCCCTGCGATGGCTGACAGATAGGTGGCCATCGATCAGCCCCCCAAGCCGGCGAATCCCATGAACGACAGGGAAAGCACCCCCGCCAGCATCAGGCTGAGGGCAGTTCCCTGGGCGAGTTCGGGAATATTCGAAAGCTGAAGCCGCTCCCTCACGCTGGCCATCAGCACCAGCGCCAAGGTGAAGCCTGCCCCTCCCCCCACCGCAAAAGTCACCGATTGCAGAAAGTCGTATTCCCGCGCGGTCTGGAACAGCGCCACGCCGAGCACCGCGCAGTTGGTGGTGATCAGCGGCAGGTAGATGCCGAGGGCGCGGAACAGGGCCGGGCTGAACTTCTTCAAGACCATTTCCACGAGCTGGACGGACGACGCGATGACCACGATGTAAGAGATCAGCCGCAGGAACTCCAGGTGCATCTCCGACAGCAGCCAGTTCAGGCCGAAGGCGCACAGCGAAGCCACCACCATCACGAAACTGGTGGCCACCCCCATGGGGAAGGCGGTGTTCAGCCGCGCCGAGACCCCGAGGAACGGGCACAGGCCCAGGAACATGGCCAACACGAAATTGTTGGCCAGCAATGCATTGATCAGGATCTGGCCGAGGCCCTCATGCACCATGACGATGTCCCTCCACGACGGCGGTTACCCCTTCAGCCCTTTGTTCCTTGCGCCGCTTGAGCCACGCGAAGAAAAGCAGCCATGAACCGAGCACGAAAAACCCGCCGGGCGGCAGCACCATAACCACCCAGGGCTGGAACTGCTCCCCGAAAAGCGAAATGCCGAACAGGGATCCGCTACCGAGGATCTCGCGGACGCTGCCCAGCGCGAACAGTCCGATAGTGAAACCCAGCCCCATTCCCAGGGCATTTACACCCGCCACCACTGGCCCAAACTTCGACGAGTGGGCCTCCGCCCGTCCGAGGATGATGCAATTGACGACGATGAGCTGGATAAAGGCCCCCAGGGCATCGTAGAGGGCCAGACTGACCGCCTGGATCGCGTAGTCCACGACGGTCACAAAGGTGGCAATGATCACGATGTACGTGGCAATCCGAACCTCTTTTGGCACGATCTTGCGCATCAACGAGACCAGCACACTGGAGCAGAACAGCACAAAGGTCGACGCCACCCCCATTGAGAT
>JBAWHH010000791.1:0-1968 GCA_049593715.1 Rhodocyclaceae bacterium | reverse complement strand
TGTGGACCTCGCCGCTCATCCCCCGCGACCCGCTGGTCTGGCGCAAGGATCTGCCGGCGGACATGAAGAAGAAGATCCAGGACTTCACCGTCGGCTACGGCAAGGACGCCCGCGAGAAGGAAATCCTCAAGAACATGTACCGGCTGGCGGGCTTCAAGGTTTCCACCGATGCCCAGTTGCTGCCAATCCGCGAGCTGGAACTGTTCAAGGAGCGGGGCAAGATCGAGAACGACGCCAACATGGCGGAGGCGGACAAGAAGGCCAAGCTGGCGGAGATCAACGCCAAGCTGGGTGAACTCGCCAAGCAGACCAAACGCTAGGCCTCCGGGCGGGGAAACGCCCCGCCGCGCCTTCCTCGATCGACATGCTTCCTGTGGTCTCTAGCCCTGCGATGAAACCGGTACCGACTATTCGCGACGTTCCCCTCCACCCGCCGCCCACCGGACTGGCGGCGACCCTGGGCTGGACGGTGGTTCTCGTGCTGCTGATCTGGTCCTGGCAGGGTGCGGAAATCCGTCCCCTGGCCCTGTTGCGGGATTCCCCCAACATGGTTGTCTTCGCGCGGGAGTTCTTCCCCCCCGATTTCCAGGATTGGCGGGTGTATCTGCAGGAGATGGTGATCACCATCCATATTGCGATCTGGGGAACGGTGCTGGCGGTGATCTGCGCCGTGCCTTTCGGTCTGCTGTCGGCCGAAAATCTGGTGCCGCCCTGGGTCTACCAGCCTGTCCGGCGGCTGATGGATGCCTGCCGCGCCATCAATGAGATGGTGTTCGCCATGCTGTTCATCGTGGCGGTTGGCCTCGGCCCGTTCGCCGGAGTGATGGCCCTGTGGGTGCACACCACCGGCATCCTCGCCAAGCTGTTCGCCGAAGCGGTGGAGGCCATCGATCCGCGCCCGGTGGAAGGGGTGCGCGCCACGGGGGCGAGCGCGGTGCAGGAAATCCTCTACGGCGTCATCCCGCAGGTGTTGCCGCTGTGGATCTCCTATTCCCTCTACCGCTTCGAATCGAATGTGCGCTCGGCGTCGGTGGTGGGCATGGTCGGCGCGGGGGGCATCGGTGTCATCCTGCACGAAGTCATCCGCGGTTTCGAGTACGCCCAGACCGCCGCGGTGCTGCTCATCATCATCGTGTCCGTCACGCTGATCGACCTGATTTCCGCGCGCATCCGCCAGTGGGCGATCTAGGCCCCAATCCCAAAGAACAACGGAGAGACTGCGAACCATGAGCGTCGTCACCCTCAACGGCGTGGCTTACCGCCGTCCAGCACAACCGGTGGTCGTCGTCTGCATCGACGGGGGCGCGCCGGCGTACGCCGATCACGCGATCCGCGCCGGCGTTGCACCGAATACCGCGCGTTTCATGCGCGAAGGGTTTTCCGCCGTCGCTTCAGGAACCGTGCCCAGTTTTACCTGCCCTAACAACATCTCTCTCGTCACCGGCGCCCCGCCCTCAGTCCACGGCATTTCGGGCAACTACTATCTCGACGCCGCCACCGGCGAAGCGGTGGTGATGACCGGTCCCGAGCTGCTGCGCAGTCGCACCATCCTCGCCGCTCTTGCCGAAGCCGGTGCGAAAGTAGCCACGATCACGGCCAAGGACAAGCTGCGCCAGCAACTGGGCAAGGATCTCGACCCGCGCCGGGGCAACGTCTGCTTCTCGGCGGAAAAGGCGGACCGGTGCTCCCCGGCGGAAAACGGCATCGAAAACGTCCTCGAACTGGTGGGCATGCCGCTGCCGCCGATCTATTCGATGGAATTGTCGGAGTTCGTCCTCGCCGCCGGTGTGCGCCTGCTGGAGCGCGACCGCCCGGACCTGATGTTCCTGTCGCTCACGGACTACATCCAGCACAAATATCCGCCGGGCGACCCGGTGGCGAACGAGTTCTATCGCCGCATCGACGCGCATTTCGGCCGCCTGGCGGATCTGGGCGCCGTCGTCGCGCTCACCGCCGACCACGGCATGA
>JBAWHH010000790.1:0-4729 GCA_049593715.1 Rhodocyclaceae bacterium | reverse complement strand
ATCCACGCGTCCCGACTGCGCCGGAGTTCGGCTGCGCTGCGCGTCTGCTGCGGGCATGAGCGGCTGCGCCTGGAGTCCAACCGTCCGCGCCGCACCTTGAAGAACCTGTTCCAGGAAGCGGGCGTTCCCCCCTGGGAGCGGGACATCCGGCCCCTGCTGTGGTGCGGCGACGATCTGGTGTGGGTGGCGGGGGTGGGGATCGCGGCGGAGTTCCGCTGCCCCCCCGACGAAGACGGCTGGCTGCCGGCCTGGACTCCCGGCTAACGGCTTGCCGCCAGCAATTGGGCCAGTTCCACCGCTGATTTCACGCCCATCTTTTCAAACACGTGGGCGCGATGCACTTCCACCGTGCGGATGGCGATGTCGAGCTGATCGGCGATGACCTTGTTCAGCTTGCCGCACAGGATCAAGTCCATCACTTCCCGCTCCCGCGCACTCAGGGTGGCGAGGCGCGAGGCGACGGAAGCCTGGCTGGCGATGGCTGTCCGCCGCGCCGCATCGATGGCCAGCGCCTCCAGCACCCGGTTCACCAGTTCGTTGTCGTTGAACGGCTTTTCGATGAAGTCGTAAGCGCCTTTCTTCAGCGCCGCCACCGCCAGTGGCACGTCGCCGTGGCCGGTGAGGAAGTTGACCGGCATCGGACAGCACCGGCTCAGCAACTGGTCGAAAAGTTCCAGTCCGCTCAAACCCTCCATCCGAATGTCCAGCACCAGGCAGCCAAGCATATCGGGGTGATAGTCGGCGAGAAAACCGACGGCGGAAGGCCACGATTGAGTCCGTACGCCGCGAGACTCGAATAGCCAGCACAGGGCGTCGCGTATCGCCTCGTCGTCGTCGACGATATGGGCTTTTCCGCTCATTGGGCCGCCGGCAGCGAAAAACGGAACACGGTGCCGCCACCTTGTCGCGTCTCGAACCACAAGTGGCCCTTGTGCAGCTCGATGATGGAACGGCAGATGTTGAGGCCCATGCCCATGCCGTCTTCCTTGGTGGTGAAAAATGGCGCGTAAAGTTTATCAGCGACTTCGGCGGCGATGCCGATGCCGCGATCCGCAATGCTGACCGAGACGCCGGTGCTGTCGCCGTTGGTGCCGATGAGCAGGGTCCGCTGGTCTAGTGGCGCTTGACCCATGGCATCGATGCCGTTGCGGATGAGGTTGAGGATCGCCTGCTCGATCATCACCCGGTCCGCCATGACCTCACGCATTCCCGATGCGAGTTCTTTTTCGATCTGGACACCGCGCTTGCGCACATCCGCCTCGATCAGGCCGAGGGCGTCCTCCATCACTTCGTTGATGTTGCAACTGACCAGGTTGGGCTCGGAACGGCGCACGAAGGCGTGGATGCGGCGGATGATCTGTCCCGCCCGCTGGGCCTGCAACCCGAGTTTGCGCAGGACCTGGATCATTTCCTCCCGGGTGAATTCATCCGCCTCCAGCTTGTTCAGGCAACCCGCGTTGTAGCTGGCGATGGCGGACAGCGGCTGGTTGAGTTCATGCGCCAGGGTGGAAGCCAATTCCCCCATGGTCACCAGGCGCGAGGTGAATTGGAGTTTCTCTTGCTGTTGGCGCGCCAGTTCCTCGGCCCGCTTGCTGCCGGTCACGTCCACCACCGACGCCATCCAGCCGGAGTGCTGTCCGGCGGCGTTGATCAGCGGCGCCTCGTAGATCAGCGCGTCGAAGCGCTCGCCGTTTTTGCGCATCAGCGTCACTTCGATCCCTTCCCGCGGCTGTTTGCCGGCGAGCACGCCATCGTGGATCTGCCGGATCCTTTCCACTTCTTCCGGCGGCCAGTAGGGCATGGGCGGTTTGAGGCCGATCAACTCTTCCTTGCTCCAGCCCACCATGCGGCAGAAGGCGGGATTGACATAGGTGATCGTGCCCGCCAGATCCCGCGCGCGCAGGCCGGTGAGCAGGGAGTCCTCCATGGCCTGGCGGAAAGCGTGTTCGCCGCGTAGCGCGGATTCCGCCTGGTAGCGGCGCTGGACGTGCCGCCGCAGCGCCCACAGGCTCAACACGATGGCCGCGGACAGGGCGACGATCGTTACCACCAGCAGCGCGGGAAGCAGGCGCGTTTCGCCACGGTAGGCCAGGGCTTGCAGCGACAAGCCTTGGCCGGGCGGATCCAGGGGCACCTGGTGGCTGACGAAAGCATCGCCAGTTGTAACGTTGGATTTGCTTGCCAGCACGCTGCCGTTGTCGTCGATGAGGCTCACGCGGCACTTCTGCGCCAGCCACCACGGGACGAATTCGTTGAGCAGGTTGCGCAACGCGTAAACACCCACCACTGCGCCGGCGAACCGATTGCGCTTGGAAAGCGGGACGTGCACCTCAAAGCGCCCACCCGCGCCTTCCGCCGGGAAGTAGGGGCTGTATTGGGGCTGGCCGATCTTCTGGGCCATGCGGAAGGTGTCCGCGGAGACCTGGGGGCTGGCGCCGGCCGTGGGGCCTGGCGGCACGGCGAGCCGGGGATGGCCTTGCTCGTCGAGCAGCAGGATGGCGATCAGCCCCTGGCCGTTGCGCAAGATGTGCTGCGCCCGCAGTTCGAAGTCATCGTCCGAAATCTCGTGCGCAACCACCCCCGATCCGACGGCCTGCAACTGTTCCAGGTTGCGGTTCATCTGGAAACGCATGTTCTGTTCCACCCACAGAACATCGCCGATGAGCGCATCCCGCTGCTCCTCCATATCGTTGCGATACAGCCACCACAGCAGCGTGGCGGTGGCGAGGAGGGACAGAAACAGCGCGATCCGCGGCATCAGCCACAGCCAGCGTGGCGGCCGCAGGGGGGGAGAGGCGGTGTCGGTCATAGCGGGGCTGGGGCGATGCACCATTCCGGCCGTAGCGGGTTGATTCCGAATGGCGGAGTGGCATGGCTGAAGACGAAAGGCGCGAGACACGTCGCTATCTTGATCGGCAACAAGTTCGCGCCGCCTACTAAAGTACATGGTAGCGCCCCGTACCGCGGGATGGTCCCGGCACAGGCTTGCGGTAACCCACAATTGGCACGATCCGGGGCGAAAATCAGAATTCGCCGATGGCTACGGTAGCCGGCCTGAAGTATTCCTCAAAATTCGCCGTGGCCAGAATTCCAACCAAAGGAGACAAAAATGAAGCGACGCGCATTGTTACTGGCCTCACTGGCGGCCCTCGGCCTGAGCCAGTTTGCCCTTGCCCAAGAACCCATCGTAATCAAGTTCAGCCACGTCGTGGCACAGGACACGCCGAAAGGCAAGGCAGCGGAATTTTTCAAGAAGCGGGCCGGGGAACTGACCAAGGGCAGGGTCAAGGTCGAGGTTTACGCCAACAGCATCCTCTACAAGGACAAGGAAGAAATGGAAGCGCTGCAGTTGGGCGCCGTCCAGATGCTGGCGCCGTCCCTGGCCAAATTCGGCCCCCTCGGGGCGAAGGAATTCGAGGTCTTCGATCTTCCGTACATCTTTGATGGTTACACCGATCTGCACAAGGTGACCCAGGGCCCGCTGGGCCAGAAGCTGCTGTCTAAGCTCGAACCGAAAGGCATCAAGGGGCTGGCCTACTGGGACAACGGGTTCAAAGTGTTCAGTTCCAACAAGCCCATCGCCAAGGTGGAAGACTTCAAAGGCCAGAAGATGCGCATCCAGTCCTCCAAGGTGCTGGACGGGGAGATGCGTGCCCTGGGCGTGATTCCCCAGGTAATGGCGTTCTCCGAGGTTTACCAGGCGCTGCAGACCGGCGTGGTGGACGGCACCGAGAACCCGCCGTCGAACCTCTACACGCAGAAGATGCATGAAGTGCAGAAATACGTCAGCGTGACCGACCACGGTTACCTTGGCTATGCGGTCATCACCAACAAGAAGTTCTGGGACGGACTGCCGGGCGACGTTCGCGGCCAGTTGGAACAGGCGATGAAGGAGGCGACCACTTACGCCAACGATATCGCGCGCAAGGAGAACGTGGATTCCCTCGAAGCGGTGCGCAAGTCCGGCAAGAGCCAGGTGGTCGTGCCGAGTGGCGAAGAGCGCCTGCGGCTGAAGAAGGCCCTGATCAGGGTCCACAGCGAGTTCGAGGGCCGGATCGGCAAGGATCTGATCCAGTCCATCTACAAAGAAACCGAGTTCGATCCTTCCAAGCTCTAGGCCCTAGGTCTGTCGCGGCAGCCGCCTAACCTGAAAGGGGGCGGCTACCTGTCTTTTGTCTCCTTGGCAAGGGAGGAGTCCATATGCTCAAGGTTCTCGACCACCTGGAGGAATGGTTCATCACTTTCCTCATGGGCGGCGCGACGGTGATCATTTTCGCCGCCGTGGTCCATCGATATCTCACGGGTTTCAGCATCCCCGTTCTGCAGGACTGGCTGCTCGGCATCAACATGAGCTGGTCCCAGGAGTTGTGCATCTACATGTTCGTGTGGATGGCCAAGTTCGGCGCTGCCTACGGCGTGCGCACCGGCATCCACGTTGGCGTCGATGTCCTCATCAACCGCATGCACGGCAGGACGCGGGCCAAGTTCATCGTGTTCGGCTTGCTTGCCGGTGCTTTGTTCACCGGCATCGTCGGCACGCTCGGTGCGGGATTCGTGTGGGAGAACGGCGCCCACTACGCCTTCTACACCGCCTTGGGCTGGGACGTGGGCGATGTCCCCGAGGGGCCGACCACGCCGGATCTGGAGAGGCCCACCTGGGTGGTCTATCTTGCCGTGCCCCTCGGCTCCTACCTCATGTGTTTTCGTTTCCTGCAGGTGACCTGGGGCT
>JBAWHH010000789.1:0-1834 GCA_049593715.1 Rhodocyclaceae bacterium | reverse complement strand
GTGGTACCCCGTTCTGCATTGCCGCGTTCTCCGCCGGCAGGCCGAAAGCGTCCCAGCCCATGGGTTGCAGCACGTTGAAGCCGCGCATGCGGTGGTAGCGGGTCAGCACGTCGCCGATGGTGTAGTTGCGCACGTGGCCCATGTGCAGCTTGCCCGAGGGGTACGGGAACATGGACAGGCAGTAGTACTTGGGCCGCGCCACATCCTCGGTGGCGGAAAAGGCAGCGGTCTCCTCCCAGTGGCGCTGGACGGACTTCTCAATCTCGGCGGGGTTGTACTTTTCTTCCATCGCGGCGGGGGGTGTTCGGTGGCGGGACAAGCCGGCAATTATAGCCGCCCGCCCGGGCATGCGACTTCGCGCCGGACGCGCGCTGTGGCAGTCTGACCGTCGGGGAGGTCTGCTCACAGGGCACTGCAGCGAGGGCTGCCGGGGTGGTGACGGCCACCCTGTTGTTGGGACGCCTGGGCAGTGGCGCCGGTGTCCGGCAAGTCCTATCCGGATTTCTGCGATACGATCGCGCCAGAAGCGTCCCTCCGCTTTTCGTAGCTCCAGGAATTGAACTTAGAACGAGTGCCCCCTTGGGTTGGGCTCATGGATCACGACGCAAGAGTGATGGCTGCCAACAACAGATTCTGGATTGGAAACCGCTGCCAGGCTTGGTGTCCGGATGCATCTGGTGGCCTGCTCGCGACGGCGGTGGCGTTTGCGGGAGTGCTGGTTTGGCCGGGCGCCGCCGACGCCTGCTGGGAGGAGGCCGGCAAGCGTTACGGGATTTCCCCGCAGTTGCTGATGGCGGTTGCGCGGGCCGAGTCGAGCCTCAACCCGAACGCGGTGAACCGCTCCCACATCAAGCGAACGGGCACCTACGACATCGGCCTCATGCAGATCAACAGCAGCAATCTACCCACCTTGTCGCGGTTCGGCATCCGTGAGCGCGACCTGTACAACCCCTGCACGAACATTCGTGTCGGGGCGTGGCTCCTGGCCGAGAAATTCGCCAAGCATGGCGTGACCTGGAACGGCGTCGGGGCTTATAACGCTGCCTGCTCGCAGTTGAAAGGCGCGGCGTGTCAGACCGCACGGTCTCGCTACGCGTGGCGTGTTTACGACAAGCTCACTGCGCGTGACCGTTCACGCCCGGCTGCGGCTGCCAAGCCAAAGCCCGGCATTGCCAAAGCGGGCGCGTCGTACGCGCGTTCCGCTTCGCCGGTCATTTGGGCGCCGGGGGTGGCGAAAGGGGGGCGGCTTGTTGCTGATGCGCGAAGCGCCGGTTCAGAGCCGGCCGCCGGACTAGAGGTAGCGTGGTAACGCGCTACCTTCCTCTGATGCCCGCCAGTCAAAGATGGCATGGAATTGAACTTCAAAGGTTGGTGTTCAATCTGCTGATACGCCAGGTTGAGGCGTGTTGCGTGCCGTGGAAAGGCCGCATCTAAGCCCTGCCCGGAGCGGGATTGCGACAACCGCTGGCGAGGGGCGGGGAGAATTCCGCCCCGGCAGAACTCAGGCATCGCTGCCGTTCCCGCCCCTTACCGCAGCCTTGACGGTCTCCTCGGATAGGGCGGGACACACCTTCTCGATAAAGGCGTAAGCGTAGCTGCGCAGATAAGTTCCCCGCCGCACCGCCAGGCGCGTCGTATTGGCCGGAAACAGCGCCGGCTCGCGGATCAGCACCAGATCGCGATCCTTCTCCGCGTCGTAAGCCATCGAAGCCACGATCCCCACGCCCAGCCCGAGGCCCACGTACGTCTTGATCACATCCGCATCGATGGCCGAGAGCACGATGTCCGGCACGATGCTGGCCTGGGCGAAGGCCTTGTCGATGTGCGCCCGCCC
>JBAWHH010000788.1:0-2347 GCA_049593715.1 Rhodocyclaceae bacterium | reverse complement strand
TTGATTTGTGTAGTTTTCTGTCTTTTTGGGGTGTCCCATGGAGACGGATGGCAGGGTTCGCTTGGCCCAGGTACTGGTCGGGATTCGCGACCCTCGACAGGCGAAGAAAGTCGAGCACGACCTGGTGGAACTGCTGGTGGTCGCGGTGTGTGCGGTGCTCTCGGGAGCCGATGACTTCGTCGAAATCGAAGCCTGGGGCAAGGCGAAGCTGGGCTGGCTGCGCCAGTTCCTGAGACTTCGGTACGGCATCGCCTCGCACGACACCTTCGGGCGGGTGTTCGCAGCCATCGATGCCGAGCAGTTTGGGGCGGCGTTTCGCCGCTGGGTGAGCGGCGTGCTGCCGGCGCTGGACAAAGACGAAGTGGTGAGCCTCGACGGCAAGACCAGCCGGCGCTCCGGGGCGCTGGATCACCCACCGCTGCACCTGGTCAGTGCCTTTGCCGCCCACGCCGGACTGGTACTGGGGCAGCGCGCCACGGCCCAGAAGTCCAACGAGAAGACGGCCATTCCCGAACTGCTGCTCACCCTGGCCCTGGAAGGGGGCATCGTCACCATCGATGCGATGGGCACCCAACCCTCGATTGCCGCCACCATCCACCGCCGCAGGGCCGACTACATCCTTGCAGTGAAGGACAACCAGCCCAAGCTGGCCGACTCGATCCAGCAATTCTGGCGCGACTTTCAGAGCGCTGCGCACAAGACCCCCCACAGCTTCGATGAGACCGTCGAGAAGGATCACGGCCGTATCGAAGTGCGCCGTTGCTACGCCTTCGGGCAGATCGACTGTCTGCATGCCCCCGAGCGCTGGCTCAAGCTACGCGCCTTCGTCGTGATTGCCGCCGCGCGCACCGTTCAGGGCAGGAGCAGCCTGGAGCATCGTTTCTACATCACCAGCCTACTGCCTGATGCCCCCCGCCTGAATGCGGCCATCCGCCAGCACTGGCGCGTGGAGAACAGCCTGCACTGGTGCATGGATGTTGATCTTCGGCGATGATGCGATGCGCGCCCGCCTCGGCAACGCCGCCCACAACTTCGCGCTGCTGCGCCACATCGCCCTGAACCTGCTGCGCCTTGACCCCGCCCAACGCAAGGCCAGCCTCAAGGTCAAGCGCCTACTCGCCGCCTCCACCGACGACTATCGCGCTCAACTCCTCGGTCTTGTATAGGATTCATGCGATTGCCCTGAGGCCTTTTCCAACATTGACCGATCCACGCCGAGTTTGTAGAATTCTCGACTCTTTGGGGGCATAGCTCAGCTGGGAGAGCGTCTGGTTCGCAATCAGAAGGTCGGGAGTTCGATCCTCCCTGTCTCCACCATAGAATTCAAGCACTTAGCCCGGTCATTCTGGCCGGGCTTTTTGCTTCTTGGGGTTTGCGTAGATATGGTGTAGGCCTTTTTGGGGATCCGGCACGCGCCGATATGCGCGAAATCTCTTCTCCCTGCGGCTCCAACCCCTACCTGCAACAACGGGCCATCCCTTTCCCTGGCATCGCATGTTCGGCCGGCGTGCCCGACGAAGAGCGCCGACATACGTTCCACCCGGGTGTCAGCGATCTTCTGGCGAAAGCCGTCGGCCTGAAAGATCTGGTAGGCGGTCTGCTCCAACGGAGCAAGCCCTTGTACGCCGCTGCCACAATGAAGAAATCCCTCTCCTCCCCCAGCCCCCAAATGGGTGACACGCCTACTTCGGCCCAGACCGCTGCGCCGTACTTGCGCAGGTGGCGCTTCTCCATATGAAGCTCTATGCGGCGCCCGGGAATCAGTGCCGCCAGCTTCTCGCGGTGCGCAAGCACGTCTTCCGCTGGGAGGATCAATGCGAAGGATCGCCCAATCAGCTCCGCGGTGTTGTAGCCGAGGATTTCGCAATAGCGGCGATTGATGCGGTAGAAGCGGTCCGTGGTCCCACTGACCTGGGCGATTCCAACGACGCCCTGCTCGAAAACCGAGCGAAAGCGCCGCTCGCTTTCGGCTAGGGCGTCCAGATGACGAAGCTCTTCGGTCTGATCGCGGAACACCAGCACCACACCTCTTGCCGCGGCATTGCTGTCTAGGCGGATCGGTTCGCCGCTGTGGGCGATCGGCCGTTCAGTTCCGCCGCGGGAGATGAGCACGCCGCACGGTATGGCTGGCCAGCCCGATCACCTGGCCCTTGTGCAGAACGCGCGCCGCGGGGCTTTCGAACGTCTCGCATGTTCCCTCGTTGATGATCCGGAACACGTTGGCCAGTGGGCGGCCGACGGCTTCGTCTTTGCGCCAGCCGGTGAGTGCTTCTGCTACCGGGTTCATGAGCACGACAGACTCCTGGGCAGCGGTGGTGATTTCTGCATCGCCGATGCTGCGCAGGGT
>JBAWHH010000787.1:0-7186 GCA_049593715.1 Rhodocyclaceae bacterium | reverse complement strand
CTGCTGGACATCGAGGACCACACCATCGTGCCGGTGATCCGCGATCCGCGCGCCGCCCTGGCGGATGAAGACCGCGACGCGGTGTTCTACTTTCCAGGCTGCGGCTCGGAGCGGCTGTTCTCCCAGGTCGGGCTGGCGACCCAGGCGCTGCTTTACGAAGCGGGCGCCCAGTGCGTACTGCCGCCGGGTTACCTGTGCTGCGGTTATCCCCAGACCGCGGGGGGCGATGAAGACCGCGGCCTGCAGATCACGACCCAGAACCGCGTGCTGTTCCACCGCGTGGCGAACACGCTGAACTACCTGGACATCCGCACGGTGATCGTGTCCTGCGGCACCTGCATGGATCAGTTGCAGAAATACGAATTCGACAAAATTTTCCCCGGCTGCCGCCTGCTCGACATCCACGAATACCTGATGGAAAAAGGCTTCGCCCTGGAAGGCAGCAGCGGCGTGCGTTACCTGTACCACGACCCCTGCCACACGCCGATGAAAACCCATGCGCCGCTGCAGGTGGTCAACCAACTGATGGGCCAGCCGGTGGCCCTCAGCGACCGCTGCTGCGGCGAATCGGGCACCCTGGCGGCGAGCCGGCCGGACGTGTCCACCCAGGTGCGCTTCCGCAAGCAGGAAGAGATCGCCAAGGGAGCGGCGCGGTTGCGCGGCGACGGCTACGCCGGCGAGGTGAAGATCCTCACCACCTGCCCGTCCTGCCTGCAGGGTCTCTCGCGCTACGACGACGAAACGGCCACCCACGCCGAATACGCCGTGGTGGAACTGGCCCGGCGCCTGCTCGGCGCGAACTGGCTGGAGGACTACGTGGCCAAGGCCAACGCCGGGGGGATCGAGCGTGTACTGCTCTGATCGGCGGACGTCGAAGGTACGGCCAGCGGAGCACAGCGCGGGGAAAAGCGGCGGCGCCTCGGCCATCTGCTTCCCGCGGCAACCCCTCGCAGCAGCGCGGCCGGAATTGGGTTACCCTGTCTTCTCGAAAACCCAACCGAAAAGGATCGCCAATTGGCCAAACCCAACTACGACTTTGCCAAACGCCAGAGAGAGTTAGCCAAGAAACAAAAGAAAGAAGAGAAGCTCAAGCGCAAGCAACTGCCCGACGGCACTGCGGCCGAACCCGCGCCCCAGCCCGCAGGCAGCCAGAACGAAGCGACACAGGCAACCGGTGTGGGCGAACAGCCCACCTGAGCAGTCGAACCAAGAGCGGCGTGGATAACGGAGGGAACCGTCCCCATGCGCAAAAAGATAATCGCCCCCACCGTCACGCCGCCAGGCTCCGACAACAGCAGTTGGCTGGATCTGGCGCAGGCGGTGGAGGAAGTGGAAGTCAGCTCCGAAGATGCCGCCTATCCGGTGGAAAATGCGTTGCTGCCGGGAATCGAGGCTGGCTGGCGCGCCGCCGGGCCGGGCCCTCAGACGATCCGCCTGCGCTTTGGGCAGCCCCGGCGACTGCAACGCATCGTCGTTGAATTCGCTGAGAAGAATCTGACCCGGACACAGGAATTCTGTCTGCGCTGGTCGGCGGACGAGGGAAAAACCTACCGCGAAATCGTGCGTCAGCAATGGAATTTCAGTCCTGACGGGGCGTCCCGCGAGATAGAGGATTACCGAATTCCGCTGGACGGCGTCACGATGCTCGAACTGGAGATCATCCCCGAAATTGGCGGCGGAGACTCCGTTGCTTCGTTGGCCCGAATGCGTCTGGCCTGATCGCTTTTAGCCACGAGGGAACCCTGGCGGGCCCCGCCCCCTTCCCGCCTCTTCCCTTTGCGGCAAGAGACCGCGCGATCAAGGCGCCGCGCCGGTCGTCGGGCCAGCTTAAGTTCCCACAGCACCGAATACCGCATCGCGCCTTAGCCCCAACATGCAACAGCCTTCCCTGCACCGATTTGCCTGGCTTTCCATCGCCGCCGCCCTCTCCACCATCGTCTTGAAAGGCGCAGCGTGGTGGCTGACCGGCTCCGTTGGTCTGCTTTCCGACGCCCTTGAGTCATTGGTGAACCTGGCCGGGGCAACCATGACTTTGGCGATGCTCATCGTGGCGGCAAAACCGGCGGACGAGAACCACGTCCACGGGCACACCAAGGCCGAATATTTCGCCAGCGGTTTCGAAGGCCTGCTGATTCTGCTCGCCGCCTTTGGCATCGCCTACGCGGCAGTGGTGCGCCTGATCGAGCCAAGGCCTCTGGAACAAGTGGGCGAAGGCCTCGCAGTCTCCGCCGTCGCATCGTTGATCAACCTAGGAGTGGCGAGGGTGCTCCTGCGCGCCGGCCGGCGCAACCATTCCATCGCCCTCGAAGCGGACGCCCAGCATCTGATGACCGACGTGTGGACCTCCATCGGCGTTATTGCAGGGGTGGGCGCTGTGGTGTTGACCGGGTGGCAGCGTATCGATCCGGCAATCGCCCTGGCCGTGGCGGCCAACATCGTGTGGACCGGGGTGCAGTTGATTCGGCGCTCCGCGTCGGGCCTGATGGATGCTTCCCTGCCCGCGGAACAGCAGGCCCTGGTGATCGACGTGCTCGCCGTGTACCGCCGCCAGGGGCTGGATTTCCATGCCCTGCGGACGCGCCAGGCTGGGGCCCGCCACTTCGTTTCAGTGCATGTGCTGGTGCCGGGCGAGTGGACGGTACAGCGCGGCCACGACATCGCCGACGCCATCGAGAACGACATCCGTGCCGCACTGCCCGGTGCCAGCGTGACAACGCACCTGGAACCCCTCGGCGACCCCGCTTCGATGCGTGACGCAGGACTGGACCACTAGGCCGGAGCGCGGCGAATCCCCTCGCGCCTTGCGCTAAAGGCGCGAAATCCACTAACCTTGTCGGTTTTTCCGCCCGTCGAAGGCGTTTTTATGTCCTGAAAATGAGCGATTTCCCGAAGTACCACGCGCACCCGGGCAAGATTGTGATGATCGGCTTCGGCTGCGTCGGGCAGGGTGTGCTACCCCTCCTCGTCCGCCACCTCGACATGCCGCCGGAGAAGATCTGCATTCTCACGGCGGAGGAACACACCGCCCCCATCGCCGCCGAATGGGGCGCCAGTTTCCGCTGCTTGCCCATCTCCCGCGGCAATTGCCGTTCCGTCCTCGTCCCGTTGCTGGAGCCGGGAGACTTTCTCCTCAACCTGTCCATCGACGTTTCCAGCGTGGCCCTCATGGTCCTCGCCCGCGAATGCGGGGCGCTTTACCTCGATACCTGCATCGAACCCTGGGTCGGCGGCTATACCGACAACACCGTGACGCCCACCCAGCGCTCCAACTACGGCTTGCGGGAGGAAGCGCTGGCGCTACGCAATACCCGGCGGGATGGGCCGACCGCGATCCTGACCCACGGCGCCAACCCGGGCGTCGTTTCGCACCTGCTGAAGCAGGCGCTACTGAACGTCGCCGCGGATTGCGGGCTGAACGTGGCCGAACCGACGGATCGCGCCGGTTGGGCTAACTTGGCGCAGCGGCTGGACATTCGCGCCATCCACATCGCTGAACGCGACACCCAGGTCGCTTCACCGCGCAAGCGGGCGGGCGAGTTCGCCAACACCTGGTCGGTGGGCGGCTTCATTGGGGAAGGCAGCCAGCCGGCGGAACTCGGCTGGGGAACCCACGAGCGCCACTTTCCCGCAGATGGCGCCCGCCACGAGTACGGCTGCCAGGCGGCAATTTACCTGCAGCGTCCGGGCGCCAGCACGCGCGTACGATCCTGGACGCCCACCGCGGGGCCAATGCACGGCTTTCTCATTACCCACGGCGAATCGATCTCCATCGCCGACTACCTGACCGTGGGGCCAGCCAACGCGCCGCACTACCGTCCGACGGTGCATTACGCCTACCACCCCTGCGACGACACGGTACTGTCGATCCACGAACTGGCCGGCCGCAACTGGCAGCCCCAGAGCCAGACCCGCGTGTTCAAGGACGACATCGTCAGCGGGCTGGACGAACTGGGCGTGCTGCTCATGGGCCACCCGAAGGGGGCATACTGGTTCGGCTCGCGCCTGACCATCGACCAGGCGCGCAAACTCGCCCCCAACAACAATGCCACCAGCCTGCAGGTTGCCGCGTCGATCATGGCGGCCGTGGTGTGGGGCCTGAAGAATCCGGGCCGGGACGTGGTGGACCCGGACAATCTGCCCCACGACCAACTGTTGCGCTGGTGCGAACCCTATCTCGGCGAACTCGTGGGCGCTTACACCGACTGGACGCCGCTGCAGAACCGGGGGCTGCTTTTCCCGGAAGCCATCGACCGCGACGACCCCTGGCAATTCAAGAACGTTCGCGTGGTCTGAAGGGGCCGGCCGGCCTTGCGCCGAATCATGTCGGCGCCGGCCGATCAGGCCGGCATTGTTCGGACCAAGGCTTGGGCCTCTAGCGGGCGTAATCCCGGGAGGCGTTAGGCAGTACAACCGTCGCGCGGGACTCGCCGTTGTATGTTGGACTGGCGCCCCGGAGCCTCGCGGAGGCGGCTCCCGCGCGTTGATCCGCACTCGGGTCCAGGGTTGCGGACCAGCCGGCTGCGGAACCACCGTTGACCGCCTCCCCCACCAGGGATTGCTCGGCTATCCAAGAGGTAACCACCGACGTCGAACCGAAGCTGTCAGCGTCAGCGCCAAAAGCGGACCCAACAAGACCGATGGAGATAACCCCCGCAAGCAAGACTCTCATAACCCCTCCCATGGACTAATTCGTCATACCCAGAAGCGAATATCCGACAGCAGTTCGACCACTGTCAACCCCGACATCGGCGCCGCAATGGCTGAAACCGCATCGAACCGCGCCCGCGAGCGGGCTCTCTGCGAATTCGCGTAGTATCCCATTCGAGATCAAGACCGGCTGGAGGCCAGAACGATGCGCAAAGCTTTTCTCGTGGTTTCGTCCCTGATCGTTGGCTGCAGCATCGCCGCCCAGGCATTTGCCCTTTCCCTCGACGACATCACCAACGCGGACGCCACCGGCGGCTTGCGTCAGGCCCTGACCCAGGGCGCTTCGGCCGCCGTCGCCAACTTGGGGAAAACGGACGGTTTCCTCGGCAATGCGAAAGTGAAGATTCCGCTGCCGGAAGGCTTGAGGCAGGCGGAGAGCGTCATGCGCACCATGGGCATGGGCAAGCAGGCCGACGAGCTGGTCACCGCCATGAACCGCGCCGCCGAAGCGGCGGTAGCCGAATCCAAACCCATCCTCGTCGACGCGGTGAAGAAGATGTCGGTACAGGACGCCAAGGAAATCCTCACCGGCGGCGACGATTCGGTGACCAAATACTTCCGCCGCGCGACCTCGGATCAACTTTCGCAGAAGTTCAAGCCCATCGTCACCAAGGCCACCAAGAAGGTGAAGCTGGCCGAGAAATACGACCGCTACGCCGGCCGCGCCTCCCAACTGGGCCTGGTGAAGTCGGAAGATGCCAAGGTAGAAAACTACGTCACCCGGAAAGCCATGGACGGCCTGTTCGCCATGATCGCCGAAGAGGAACGCGCTATCCGGAAGGATCCGGTGGCAGCGACCGGGGCGCTGGCGAAGAAAGTGTTTGGGGCGTTGGGGAATTAGGCAAAGAAAATCTTCCGTCTCATTGACGCGCGGAACTACCAAGGCAGTCCTCCGTCCGACGTCATTCGCGGCTTTTGCCGCCGATGGGACGTCCGCGGGCGGTCGTTGTACCCCCGCACTTCTCATCCCCACGCCGAACCCCGATCTCTCACCCCCGCCGTACTGCATGCCCAATCAACTCAACGCCCCTCAAAACGAAGCCATCCACTACCTCGACGGACCGCTGCTGGTGCTGGCGGGCGCCGGTAGCGGCAAGACGCGGGTCATCACGCGCAAGATCGCTTATCTGGTCGAACAATGCGGCTACACCCCGGCCCACATCGCCGCGATCACGTTCACCAACAAGGCAGCGCGGGAAATGCAGGCGCGTGCATCGAAGCTGCTGCCGGGCAAATCCGTAGCGAGCCTCAACGTATCAACCTTCCACTCCCTCGGGGTGCGCATACTGCGCGCCGAAGCGGCGGCTCTCGGGCTGAAGCCCCGCTTTTCCATCCTCGACGCCGCCGATGCTTACGCCATCGTTGCGGAGCTTTCCAAAGAATCCGACAAAGCCCGCATCCGCCGCCTGCAAACCACCATTTCGTCGTGGAAAAACGCCCTGGTTGGCCCGGATGCCGCCCTCACGCTGGCGCAGGACGAACTGGAACTGGCCGCGGCTCGCCTCTATGGCGAGTACGAACGCGCCCTCAAGGCTTACCAGGCGGTGGATTTCGACGATCTCATTCGCCTGCCCGTCGCCCTGTTCGAGGCGAACGACGAAGTGCTGACGCGCTGGCAAGGCCGGCTACGCTACCTGCTGGTGGACGAGTATCAAGACACCAACCGCAGCCAATACCGGCTGCTGCGCCTGCTGGCGGGGCCGCGGGCGGCGTTCACCGCGGTGGGCGACGACGATCAGGCGATCTACGCCTGGCGCGGCGCCGACAGCGAAAACCTGCACAGGCTGAGCCAGGACTACCCCACACTGAAAGTCATCAAGCTGGAGCAGAACTACCGCTCCACGACGCGCATCCTCGCCGCCGCCAATACGCTGATCGCCAACAATCCCAAGATGTTCGAAAAGAAGCTGTGGTCGCAGCTTGGCCACGGCGACGTCATCCGCGTTTCCGCCTGCCGCGATGCCGAGCAGGAAGCCGAACAGGTGGTGATGCGCCTTTCCGCCCATAAGTTCGAACATCGTGCGGCATTCCGCGATTACGCCATCCTCTACCGCGGCAACCATCAGGCGCGACTGTTCGAGCAGCAGTTGCGGGCGCACAAGATTCCCTATCTGCTGTCGGGCGGGCAGTCGTTCTTCGAGCGCGCCGAGATCAAGGACGTCACCGCCTACCTGCGCCTGATCGCCAACAGCGACGACGATCCGGCCTTCATCCGCGCGGTGACCACGCCGCGCCGCGGCATCGGCGCGCAAACCCTGGAAGCCCTGGGCCGCTATGCGGGCAGCCGCCACGTGAGCCTGTTCGCCGCCGCTTTCGAAGCCGGCGCGGCGAGCCACCTCCCGTCCAAGCAACTGGATGCCGTGCTGGAATTCGGCAACTTCATCAACCGCATGGAATGGCGCGGCGCCCGCGAGCCGGCCGGCGCCGTACTGGAGGATCTGCTGCGGGCGATCGGCTACGAAACCTTCCTCTTCGACAC
>JBAWHH010000786.1:0-4652 GCA_049593715.1 Rhodocyclaceae bacterium | reverse complement strand
TTTACGCTGCCCTGTCGAAGGCTTCGACGACTTCGGGCGGGGCCTGAACTAGTTCGATCAGCACACCCTCGCCTCCGATAGGGAATTCGTCATTGGCCTTGGGGTGTACGAAACATATGTCGTGGCCGGCGCCGCCGCGGCGGATGCCGCCGGGGGCGAAGCGCATTCCATTCGCCGAGAGCCATTCCACGGCTTTGGGAAGGTCGTCCACCCACAAACCAATGTGGTTGAGGGGCGTTTCATGGACGGCCGGCTTCTTCGCCGGGTCGATGGGCTGCATCAGGTCGACTTCGCATTTGAACGGGCCGGTACCGAGCACGGCAATATCTTCGTCCACGTTCTCACGCTCGCTGCGATAGTTGCCCGTCACAGTCAAGCCGAGCGTATCGACCCACAAGCGGCGCAGACGATTCTTGTCCGGTCCGCCAATCGCAATCTGTTGTATGCCGAGAATTCTGAACGGTCGCTGAGTCATGTCCCCTCCGAGTGATTCTGTTGTGTTGCGGGTTACGGCGTGCCCCTGGGCCGTGGCCTCTGGATGGGGCCCACCTCAGAGTGCGCATTATAGGCACAGGTGTTATCCCGCTGCCGGGATGCGGCCAGGAAGAGCGGCGGGTCCGCGTTGCGCCAGCGGAACCGAGAGGTTTCAGCCGGGGCGGGGTGCGACGCCGTTTGATGGCGATGCGCCTCTGGGTGCCTTTTCCGCTGACCCACTGCCGGGTCCTGTCGATTGGTTGAAACCCGTACAATTTCGGCATTCCAACGAATTCGGCACCCTGTCATGACCGAAGCGGGCAATACGGTCGTCGAGCACGAAGAGGGACTACAGCAGCGTTTGCGCGAAGTGCAGGCGCTGCTTGCCCGGCATCGGATTGTGGAAGATCTGGTTCGCCGGCAGGAAATGCCACGCCACCATCTGGTTGAGACCCTGGTGCATAAGCAGCACCTCGCCGAGCTGCAAAGAAGGCTCGACGTCATGCATCCCGCCGATATCGCCTACATCCTCGAAGCGCTGCCGCTGGAGGAGCGCCTATTTCTGTGGGATCTGGTCAAGGCGGAGCGGGACGGGGACATTCTGCTGGAGGTGTCCGATCCGGTCCGCGAATCCCTCATCGAAGTGATGGATCCGGAAGAGTTGGTCGCCGCCACCGAGCAACTCGATACGGATGAAATCGCCGACCTTGCCCCCGACCTGCCGCAGGAGGTGATGCAGGACGTGTTCCTTTCTCTGGATGTTGACGAGCGCGAGCAGTTGCGTGCTGCAATGTCTTACGAGGAGGATGCGGTGGGGGCGCTGATGGATTTCGACATGGTGACGGTACGCGACAACGTCACCCTGGAAGTCGTGCTGCGTTATTTGCGGCTGTTCGACGAACTGCCCGACCACACGGACCAGCTTTTCGTCGTCGACCGGCAGGAAACTCTCCAGGGCACGCTCCTGCTGCGTCACATGCTTGTCGCCGATCCCGAGGCGACCGTGGGCTCCGTGATGGTGTCCGCCGCGCTCACCCTGCATCCCAAAGACAAAGCGGATTCGGCTGCACAGGCCTTTGAGCGCTACGAGCTGGTGTCCGCCCCGGTAGTCGACGGGGACAACCGCCTCGTCGGCCGCGTGACTGTGGCAGCGGTTCTGGATTTTATCCGCGAGGAGACGGAGGCCGAGCGGCTATCCCAGGCCGGTTTGCGGGAAGGTGAAGATATCTACGCGCCGGTTTTCGATTCGGTACGCAACCGCTGGGCTTGGCTTGCCATCAACCTTGTCACGGCGTTCATTTCATCGCGCGTGATCGGTGCGTTCGAGGGCTCGATCGAGAAGCTGGTGGCCTTGGCTGCATTGATGCCCATTGTGGCGGGCATCGGCGGCAATTCGGGCAATCAGACCATTACCATGATCGTCCGCGCCATAGCCTTGGGCCATGTCCAACCGGACAAGGCGCCCAAGCTGCTGGTGAAGGAGTTGGCCGTTTCGCTCTTCAACGGCCTAGTGTGGGGCGGATTGCTGGGGGTACTGGCCTGGTGGCTTTACCACAGCGTTGCCCTGGGCATCGTGATGACGGTCGCGATGACCCTGAACTTGCTGCTCGCCGCCACCGTCGGCGTGGCGGTTCCCCTGACCATGCATCGCCTTGGGCGTGACCCCGCCGTTGGAGCCAGCGTCATGATCACGGCCGTCACAGATTCAGGCGGGTTCCTTATCTTCCTTGGCTTGGCGACGCTGTTCCTGCTGTAGCGATACGCCTTGCGGCCCGGGCACGCCGGCAATCGGGCGCACCCGGGTGATTGCCGATGCTAACCCGCCATCTGTTCGAATACCTTGCTCGCCGCGGCAACGGTGGCGACGATATCGGAATCGGTATGGGCGGCGGAGACGAAGCCCGCTTCGAAGGCCGACGGAGCAAAGTACACGCCCCTCACGAGCATGGCGTGGAAGAAGCGATTGAACGCCTCCTTGTCGCACTCCATCACTTCCGCGTACGTCGCCGGTGGAGTCGCGCGGAAATACAGGCCAAACATGCCGCCAACCGATTGCGCCGAGAAGGTGACGCCTTGTTCCTTGGCCGCCCCTTGGAGGCCTTCCACCAAGCTGCGCGTGGAAGCAGACAAGCGCTCGTAGAAGCCTGGGGCCTGGATTAGGCGCAAGGTCGCCAGGCCTGCCGCCATAGCCACAGGATTGCCGGATAGCGTGCCGGCCTGATACACCGGGCCGAGCGGCGCGATCTTTCCCATGATGTCCCGGCGGCCGCCGAAGGCGCCTACCGGCATGCCGCCGCCGATGACCTTGCCCAGCGTGGTGAGATCGGGCCGTATGCCATACAGCGCCTGGGCTCCGCCGAGGGCGACGCGGAAGCCGGTCATGACTTCGTCGAAAATCAGCACGGCGCCGTATTCGGTGCACAGTGAGCGCATGGCGTCCAGGAATTCGCGCTTTGGCACCATAAGGTTCATGTTGCCCACTACCGGCTCGACGATGACCGCGGCGATCCGGTCACCCGCTTGCCGGAATGTCTCTTCCAACTGTTCGACGTTGTTGTAGTCCAGAACGATGGTGTGTTTGGCGAAGTCCGCCGGGACGCCGCCCGAACTGGGATTGCCGAAGGTGAGGGCGCCTGAACCGGCCTTGACGAGCAGACTGTCGGCGTGGCCGTGGTAGCAGCCTTCGAACTTGATGATTGCGTCCCGTCCAGTGAAGCCGCGCGCCAGACGAATGGCGCTCATCGTTGCTTCGGTGCCGGAGCTGACGAGTCGAACCATTTCCATGCTGGGCACCAGTGCCCGAACAACCTCCGCCACTTCTATTTCCGACTCCGTCGGCGCGCCAAATGACAAGCCCCGACCGGCGGCATCCTGCACCGCACGGATTACTTCAGGATGGGCGTGGCCGAGGATCAGCGGCCCCCACGATCCAACGTAGTCGATGTACACCTTGCCGTCGGCGTCCAGAACCCGCGAACCCTGGCCGGAGACGAAAAACCGCGGCGATCCCCCCACTGAGCGGAACGCCCGCACCGGCGAATTGACCCCACCCGGTATCGAATGCTGCGCACGCTCGAAAAGTATGTCGTTTTTGCTACTCATGTCTGCTCCTTGAAAATCTCCACCGCAGGCGGGGAATTCGGCGAAAACGCGAATACTACACGCCGCTGCCGCTGGCGGATGAGCTTGCCCCGGCGGACGGCACGAACCTCCGGAAAAGGGCCGCGTAGGCCGCTGCTCGGGCGGCAACATCGGTGGAATCGAAAAGATCGCTGATCACTGCCAGTAGATCCGCTCCGGCGTCCAGCAAGGCTGACGCGTTGTCGAGGGTGATGCCGCCGATGGCCGCTATGGGCAGGGTGAATTGCTGCCTGGCCCGCTCGAAAAGGGCGCGCGTAGCGTGAACTGCGCCTGGCTTGGTTCGCGACGGGAATGCTGCGCCGAAAGCGAGGTAGCTCGCGCCGTCCCGCGCTGCCGCTAGCGCGAGTCCCAGATCGTCGTAGCAGGAAGCCCCGACGATGAACCCTTGTTGCGCCTGGCCGCGAGCGGCGAGTGGCGCGACGTCTTCATGCCCCAGATGAACTCCGTCGGCACCAATGCGGAGCGCCATGGCCAAGTCGTCGTTAACGACCAACGGCACGCCGCTGTTGCGACACACATCAAGCAGCATCTCGGCTTGGACACGTCTTAGAAGTGCGTCTGATAGCTTGCTGCGGTATTGCACCACCACAGCGCCGCCGGAAATCGCGTCCCGCACTTTCGCTACGAGGCCCGCCGAATCGGCGGTATCGGGCGTAACGGCGTACAGGCCGCGCAGTCTCAGCGCCGCCAAGCTAGTTATCCTTACCTTCCAGTTCCCGTGCCCAGAAGAATCTGTCCGGCAGAAACTGCCCCATTCCGGGACGGAAGCCTGCTGCCAATGCTTGCCAAGTGTATTCCTGAGCGTCGCGTACGGCGTCTTCCATTTCCAGGCCGTTGGCCAGGTTCGCTGCAATAGCCGAAGCCAGAGTGCAACCCGATCCGTGGTAGCTGCCGGGGAGGCGATCCCAGGTATCGGCGCGGATCAGGCCGCCTTCGCCGTACAGGGTGTTGATGACTTGGGATGTGTTCTCATGGGTTCCGGTGACCAGGACGTATTCGGCCCCATCGGCGACCAGCAGGCGTGCGCAGTCCACAAG
>JBAWHH010000785.1:0-1800 GCA_049593715.1 Rhodocyclaceae bacterium | reverse complement strand
GCCACCGACAGGGCAATTGGCTTTAAGAGGGGAAGGGCGGCTTTCGATTCGTTGCAAAGCGCCTTGTGGGTAGCAGGTGCCATTGTTTTATCCCTTGAAGTCGCAAGCCAGTACCCAAAGGACGACTCATCGAGACAACCAACGCCGACAGGCCCCTCGCCGGCCGCGCGAGGAAAGGAAATCAAGCATTCCCATGCCACGGGCCATTGCACGGCCTTGAGGCAGCACCGAAACTCATCCCGAACGTCGCTCTATCTCGACTCCGGCGGCTTGCTCCACCGCAACACAGCTAACATCGTATTCCAGGTTCGACCCGCTGAGCAGATTGTCGGGCACCTTTAACTGGACTTTTTTGTGTTCGACAGGTCGAGCGCTGACCGGCGACGACCTTCGGCCACGGCCAATCAGAAGCTCTGGCAGGTGTTGCGTTCGCTCAGCGCGATGCAGTTGGTGACATTGGGCTTCAGCCGCACCCGCGACCACTCGAGGTCCAGAAGATCCATGCCCTGGCCGCCGCCCTCGGCCATCAGCGGGCCGGTCGCCACGCACATCGGCGGCACGCCTATGTTGCGGCCATGCACGTTCGTTTCCCCGGATTCCCCGGATCGATCCCGCTCAGGAGAGACATAGATGTCCGGCAGTGCCTCGACCCCAACCTGACCGGCCACAAAAGAGACGCGGTAGCCTACGGGCGACGCAAATTCCGTTGCCTGGGTGATCGCGTACAAACCGACCGGGGAATACCTCGTGGCGGTCGAGGAAAGCGAACCGACCAGGACATCGCCAGCCGTATCACCATTGACCAGGCCATCTAGCGAAAAACTGAGGCCACGGCCGGCCGACCCAACGGTCACCAACTGATCGTCGGCCCGCACGGTCACCAACGGCTGTTGTTCGTAAATGAAATGGTTGCCCGTCGATGGCACCACGACCCCCGCGACACAACTGCCATCCAGACTGCAACCGTAGAAATTAGGCTGCGCATTGCCTGGGTCAAGGCCGTTGCGGGTTTCGCCTTCGTAGGTGTATGCCCGCACCAACCAGTTCTCCCCGGCATACGGGGCCAACGCCGTAGCGCCCGCGTTGTTGATCAGGCGTCCTCCGGTTACCAGTTCGATACTCGGCCCGATGGCGGGATTTGGCCCGAGCGTGCTGATGCTCTGATTGAGCGTCAGGTTGCCCGCCGCCCGAACAAAAAACCGCTCATACGCTGAAGAACCGGCAACGGAAAGCGAGACGGGCGCATTGCTCAAAGCGCTGTAGCCGGTCCCGCTGAGCGCGCCGATGGTCAGGGCAGCGTTGTTGTAAAAGCTGAAGTTCGCCGGAGGGTCGGCGGCTAGCGTAACCACGAGATTCGCCGGGCTGTCGAGGGTGACGTTGGCGCTGGGGTTGGTTGCATGGATCAGGAGATTGGCCGCAGTAACGGGAGCACCGGCCTGCTGCGTGATGTCGCCAGCGGAGGCCAGCGTGACGGTACCACTGCTCGTCAATGGGGCAGACAACTGGATGCCGCCTGGGGATCCCCCGCCGCCCGTATTCTGCAGCGTGACGTTGCCGGAGAAGCTCACCGGAGCGGAGACGACGATCTGCCCGCGATGCTGTTCGCTGCCGATCACCAGGGAAGAGTAGCCCGGATGCAGACTCTGCAACGTATCCGGTGACAAGCGGAATCCAGTGCCTTCGCTGGCACCAATAGTGATTGGTGTATCAAGAGAATCGGCAATCCCATTCGCACCGGCGGGTCGAATACTGATTACCCCAGAAGTCTGAATATTCGCCCCACCAAGATCAACCCCGCTC
>JBAWHH010000784.1:0-3854 GCA_049593715.1 Rhodocyclaceae bacterium | reverse complement strand
CCCCGCCTCTTCGGCGGCGAGGGTCTCCGCCGCCTGCGCCTGCTCCGCCGCCTGGGAAGAGACGAAGCGGTTGCGCACCAGATCGTCGGTGCGAACGCGCTCGCGCTTGCGCTGGGCCAGATCGGCTTCGCTGCGGGAATTGCGGCTTTCCGCTTCGCGCAGGGCGGCCTCGGCGGAAGCGATGCGCGCCAGTTGTTCCGCCCGCTCGCGAGAGGAAAGCGGCAGCGGCCAGAGCTGGGCGACGGGCTGGTCCTGCGCCACCGCATCGCCGTCGCGCAGATCGATGCGCGACACCCGCCCCGCCGCCGGCGCGGCGACGACGTAGCGGTCGCGGGCGCGGGTTTCGCCGTCCTCATCCACCGTCACCTGCAGCGTGCCCGACTCGACCGTGGCCAGTTCGACCGCCAGGGGCTTCGGTATCAGGGCCAGCACCAGCAGGGCCAGCAGCCCAAAGGCGCCGGCAGCGTAGAAAGCGCGTTTCCAGATCTTGTTCATGGCTTACTCACGAGTCTTCAGAACGGCCACCAGATCAAGCCGCCGCAAGCGGCCCCAAACCATCAGGCCGGAAATCAGCGAGGCCGTGGCGACGATGGCGAAAGCGAACGCAAAGGTCTCGCCGCTCAGCACCAGGGGCAGGCGAAACGTGTCCTGGGTGGCGTTGATGCTCGCCGCGATGCCGGCACAGATGCCGTAACCGAGGCCAAAGCCGATCGGAATGGCGATCACGGTCAACAGGCCCTGCTCACCCAATAGCATGAAGGCGATTTCCCGCTGGGTGAAGCCAAGCACCCGCAGCGAGGCCAACTCGTGGCCGCGCTCCGACAGGGCGATGCGCACGGAGTTATAGACCACGCCAAAAGCGATGATCGACGCAAAGAGCACGTTCATCACCGTCTGTATGCGCAGGCTGCGGGCGATGACGTCACGGAAGTTGGCCAGGGTCGCCTCCTTGACGCTGGTGCCCTGGATGGCCGGCGTCTCTTTCACCGCTTTGAAGAATGCTTCGCGCTGGGTTTCGTCCAGCCGGACGAAAGCGCCCGACAAGGCGCCGCCTTCCCGCAACAGGCGGTTGAGGCTGGGCAAGGCCATGTACGCGCTGACGCCCACCAGATCGTCCACTACATCCACCACCGGCAGTTCGGCATGGATGCGCCGGCCTTCCAGCACTTCCACCTGCACCCGATCGCCGGGGACCGCGCCCAGGCTCTGGGCCAGCTTGACCGACATCAGCAGGCCATCCGCGGAGGGCTGAAAGCGGCGGTAATCCAGCCCGACGATGGCGCGCAGGTCCCCTTCCGGCTGCAGGCCGAGGATGCCGGCGCGGCGCTCGCGGTGGCCGAAGCGCAGTTTGACCGGCACGAAACGGAACGGCTCGGCGGCCGTCACACCGGGCAGTTGACGCACCGCATGGCGCGCGTCGGCTGACAAGGGAAGGGAGAATTCGAGCATGGCGTCCTCGCGCTGGGCGGCGCGGAATTGCACGTCCATGATGCGGTCCAGGGCATCGCCGCCGTAGCGCCCGGCGACCAGGATGGCCACCGCCAGCGCAATACCCGTCACCGACAGCAGCGCCCGCCACGGCCGGCGCTCCAGGTTGCGCACGATGATGCGCTCGCTGATGGACAACCAGCGCTGAAATCCCAGCCGCTCGACGATGGTGGGCTTGAAGCGTGCCGGCGGCTCGGGACGCATGGCTTCCGCGGGCGGCAGCCGCACCGCCCGCGCCACGGCCCCGAATGCACCGACCGCCGCCGCTGCGAAGCTCACGCCGATCCCCACCACCAACCCGAATCCGCTCACCGACCAGTCGAAACGGGGGAAATAGAAGAAGTCCCGGTAAAGGTCCGCCAGCACCCCGCCGAGCCAGGCCGCCAGCCCCATGCCCAGGACAGCGCCAAGAATAACCGCCACCAGGGCCAGTTCCAGGTAGTGCAGGCCGACGGCCCGATTGCTATAGCCGAACGCCTTCAACACCGCGATCTGGTCGCGCTGGGTGGCGACGAGCCGGGTGAGCACGATGTTGATGATGAATGCGGCGACGCCGAGGAAGATCCCGGAAACGACGAAGCCGTAGACCTTGTTCTGGTCGATCTCGTCCGAGATCACTTTATGGGAGGCCTGATCTTCCCGTCCGTAGGCGCCGAGGCTGCCGTAGCGTTCCAGCAGCCGGTCGAGGGCTTCGATGATGGTGGGCTCGGAGGCGCCCCGAGCCAGCCCGAGTACCACCCGGTTGAACGCGCCGGCCATGTCGTAGGCGTGGCCCACCGCCTCGCGGCCCATCCAGACGATGCCGTAGCGTTTGTGATCCGGCAGGCCGCTGGTCGGGCGCAGCACGTAGATGTACTCGGGCGAGTTGGCGATGCCGACCACGGTGAGCCGCTGCCAGCGGCCGTTGATCACTGCCCCCAGCCGCGACCCCGGCTCCAGGCCATTGGCTTCGGCGAAAGCCTGGCTGACCAGCACTTCGCTACGGGCGCCGGGTTCGATATAGCGGCCACTGCGAAGGTGCAGGTCGTTGAGCAGCGGCCGGCCGTGATCGGGCACGGAGATCACCTGGCCGGTGGCGGGTTCCGCCAGGCCCGGTACGTCCAGCGTCACTTCCAGGGCGATGCCGGTATCCACCGTCTGTACCCCCGGCAACTGGGCGATCCGGGCCGCGAGGGATTCCGGCGCCCGCTTGAGGCCGGCGAAGACGTCGCCAAAACGGTAGCGGGCGTAATAGTCCGCCCGCTCGTTCACCAGGGTCTCGTACATGCCGCGCATGGTCAGGAACACCGCCACCCCGCACATCACCACCAGGGCCACCGCCAGCACCTGGCCGCGCAGATGCCACACGTCCCGCAGCAGCTTGCGGTCCAGGGCACTGATCGCCGGCTTCACCAGGACAACTCCGCCGGCGAGCACCGCCTGGCATTGCGCTCGATACCGGTGATCTCGCCGCTGCCGATGTGGATCACCCGGTCCGCCATGGCAGCGATGGCGGCGTTGTGGGTAATCACGGCAGTGGTGGTGCCCAGCTCGCTATTGACCCGCGCCAGCACCTCCAGCACCACTTTGCCGCTGACGTAGTCGAGGGCGCCGGTGGGTTCGTCGCACAGCAGCACGTCCGGCTGTTTGGCCACCGCCCGCGCCACCGCCACCCGTTGCTGCTCGCCGCCGGACATCTGGGCGGGGAAGTGGTTGAGGCGTTCGGACAGCCCCACCAGACCCAGCGCAGCGGCCGGATCCATGGGATCGCGGGCGATCTCCGTCACCAGGGCGACGTTCTCCAGCGCCGTCAGGCTGGGGATGAGGTTGTAGAACTGGAAGACGAAGCCGACGTGGTCGCGGCGATAGCGGGTCAGCCCTTCGTCACCGGCGCGGCTGAGGTCGTGGTCGCGGTAGAACACTTCGCCGCTGGTGGGCACGTCCAGCCCGCCGAGGATGTTGAGCAGGGTGGACTTGCCACTGCCCGAGGCGCCGAGGAGCACCACCATTTCCCCACCCTGGAGGTCGAGGTCGATGTTGCGCAGGGCATGCACATCCACGTCGCCCATGCGGTAGACCTTCGAAACGCCGCGGACGCGGAACAGGGCTTCGCCAGCGCCCGTAGCGGGGCCGGGGTCGTCAAGCGGCGGTCCAGGGCGGCCATTCGGAAAGGTCATCGTCGCATCGCCGGGTTCGATTCCGACGGTAATTCTGATCCTTGACGCGCGATTACCGTTTCAAACCCGCTGCAATCCCCTCCGCAGCACCGGCGGCGGCAGGGTTGCGCGCCGGGAATTCCGCTCAAGCGAGCTTCGAATAGAGGTCCTGATACTGGCGGACCATCAGCCCGACGCCAAAACAGGCGTCGACGCGCTCCACGCTGCCTT
>JBAWHH010000783.1:0-1534 GCA_049593715.1 Rhodocyclaceae bacterium | reverse complement strand
CCGTCGACGGGCGCCAGTCGAGGAGGCCCTCCTTCGTCCGCAATCCGCACGCCGCCAGGGATTCCGCGAGCAGCACGCGGTAATCGGTCGTTACCGCCACGTCGACGCCGCGATCCAGCATCGGGGTGGCGAGGCCGGGCCACTTCCCGACCATGCGGCCGCCGCGAACGTGGTCCCCGAGCACCAGCCAGCAGCCACCGTGGCCGTGGTCCGTGCCGCCGCTCTTGTTGGCGCGGAGGCGACGGCCAAACTCCGTCATCACGATCGTCACCGTCTTGCGCCCCGAGGCCGCCATATCGTCCTGAAACGCGGCAATTCCGGTGGCCAACTGCTTGACCAAGGCAGCGAATTTACCCGACTGCCCTTCGTGGGTATCCCATCCGCCGAAGTCCACGCAAGCCGCGGCGAGCCCGACGTCCATCTTGGCGAGCCGCGCCACGGAGGTGAGCGACCGCGCGAGATCGCCCGATCCATCGTAGCTGCGCTTGCCTTCGGGTTTGTAAGCGATGATTTTGCCGGCACCGTCCCGCGGGATCTTGGCATCAACGGTTTCCAGCACATCAAGGGCCGCCTGCGTCGATCGGTGGGCGGCGCTCGAACCGCTGCTTGCCAGCGTATGCAAGAAGCTCGAAGTGGGGGCGCCCCAGGGTAGCCCCAGTCCGCCAGACAGATCCGGGGCTGCCAGGGTGGATGTCAGCCCATGCAAGGCGAAAACCTTCGCCGACGTGGCGGAGTACGCTGGCACAAGGCCCCTGTTGTTGGCGAGGGAACGGGTGAGCCAGCCGTCGGCGACGTCCAGCAGCCGCTTTTCATCTGCGATGCCCCGCTCGATCAACTCCTCGGCCACGAAATGGGAGCGCGTGCCGTCGGGCAGGCCCGCGGCGGGCACGATCGCCAGCCGTCCGGCCCGGTAGAGTTCGCCCAAAGGGGCGGCATCGGGGTGCAGACGAAAGCCGGCAGCCGAGGCGAGATCCTGGTCAAGAAGAATGCCGGCGCGCTCGCCGCTGTCCAGGACTCGCAACTCGGCGGGCCGCGCGCCCGCGTAGTCCGGGTCCGCGGCGGGGCCGATCAGTTGCAGCCCGTCTGCCCCGCCGCGCAGGAAAATCGTGACGAGGAGGGTATTGCCCTGCGCCGCTTCGGCAAACGCCAGTTGCGATACGCCCGGAATCGACGCCAGGCACCCCGCGGACGAAGCCGCTTTGAGAAATTCCCGCCGCTTGATCCCCATTCGATCCCCCTAACGTAGCTGATACTCCGGCGCCATCGCCGCCCAGGCCACCATGCGGCGGGCGAGTCCGGGATTGTCGATGACCTGGGCGGGCGCGAGCCCGGCCGCCTTCATCAGGGCAGGGACAACCTGCGCCGGCGGCTCAGCGTAAAGCCGTTGAGTCCAATAGGCAGCGAAAGCTGAGGCGTTCGTTCCCTTGCCGCCGAGGGGCGCCAAGGCATCGAAAGCGCCCGTGCCCCACCAGTTCTCCGTCAGCCCGGCGATCAAGAACCACCGCCGTCGCATTGCGTCCGGTCCGAGCCAGTG
>JBAWHH010000782.1:0-5358 GCA_049593715.1 Rhodocyclaceae bacterium | reverse complement strand
GGTTTTCCTGCCGGGCGCCTCGCCTACATGCTGGAGGACAGCGAAGCTGCCGTGCTCCTCGCCAGTGCCAGCGCCGCCGAAGGGCTTGAACAGCCCCCGGGCCTGAAAGTGGTGGACCTGGCGAGCGACGCGGCCACTCTGTCATTGCTGGACAGCGGCGATCTGCCGCCTTTGGCCGGCGCGGCCGATCCCGCCTACGTCATCTACACCTCCGGTTCCACCGGCCGGCCGAAAGGCGTGGCCGTTCCGCAGGGTGCACTAGCGAATTTCCTCGGTGCGATGCGCGAAGCGCCCGGACTGGCCGCGGACGACGTGGTCGCCGCCGTCACTACCATCTCTTTTGATATCGCCGGGCTGGAGTTGTACCTTCCGCTGACGGTCGGCGCGCGTATCGAGCTGGTTCCGCGCGAGGTCGCCGCCGACGGCCAGGCGCTCGCCGAATGCCTGGCCGCCAGCGGAGCCACCGTCCTGCAGGCGACCCCAGCCACCTGGCGGCTGCTGCTGGAGGTGGACTGGCGTCCGGTGCGCGCCCTGCGCGCTTTCTGCGGTGGCGAGCCGCTACCGCGGGAACTGGCCGATGGACTGCTGCCGCGGGTGGCCGCGCTGTGGAACCTTTATGGCCCCACGGAAACCACGATCTGGTCCACTGCCGAGCGCGTGGCGCCGGCCCCTGCTCCCATCACCATCGGCTCTCCGATCGCCAATACGCAGTGCTACGTGCTGTCGGCGCACGGTGAACCGGTACCCGTGGGGGTCGCCGGGGAATTGTGGATTGGCGGCGAAGGCGTGGCCCTGGGCTACCATCGGCGCCCCGAATTGACGGCGGAGCGCTTTGTCCCCGACCATTTCAGTGGGCGGCCCGGTGCGCTGCTCTACCGCACCGGCGATCTTGCGCGTTGGGGTGACGACGGCCGCCTTTACCACCTGGGCCGTCTGGACCACCAGGTCAAGGTGCGCGGTTTCCGTATCGAACTGGGCGAGATCGAGGCCGAGTTGGCCGGCCACCCAGCGGTGAAACAGGCCCTTGTGCTGGCAAAAGAGGCGGCGCCCGGTGACGTGCGTCTGGTGGCCTATGTCGTCTACCAGCCGGGCGAGAGCCTGACCGTAAGCGAGATACGGCGTTACCTGCGGCGCAAGCTGCCCGATTACATGGTGCCGGCCCTGGTGGTCGAACTGGCGTCGGTGCCCCTCACGCCCAATGGCAAGGTCGATCGCGCGGCGCTTCCGGACCCGCTGGAGCGCGCTGGTGCGGTTGCCAGCGAATACACGCCGCCGGCGCCGGGACCGGAACAGATCCTGGCGGAGATCTGGCGGGACATCCTGGGTATCGAGCGGGTGGGCGCCGAAGACAATTTTTTCGAGTTGGGAGGACACTCGCTGCTTTCGCTACGCGTCGCCGCGGCGGTCGAGAAGAAGACCGCGTGGCGGATGGATCCGCGCACGTTATTCTTTCAGAATTTGCGCCAGATCGCCGCTGCCATCCCGTCGGGTCCGAGGGACGGTAGTCTGCAGAATCGATGAATCCTTTTTTCTTTGGTGATGGTCAGCGACGGCTGTTCGGGTTGTTCACGCCGGGACGTGGCGCGGCGCCGGGCAAACGCGCCATCGTGCTGTGCCATCCGTGGGGTGCCGAGTACCTCTACGCCCATCGTGCTTTGCGGCAGTTGGCGTCCATGCTCGCCGCCGCTGGTTTCCATGTTCTGCGGTTCGACTATTTCGGTACCGGCGATTCGGCGGGCGATATGGAACAGGCCGATCTGGCGGGTTGGGAAGGCGATATCGAGATGGCCATCGAGGAGTTGAAGGACACCGCCGAAGCGACGTGGGTTGGGTTGATCGGCCTGCGCCTTGGTGGAACCCTGGCTGCCCGGGTCGCTGCCAGGGCGCGCAGTCGGGTCAATGCTTTGGTCCTGTGGGATCCGGTCGTCTCCGGGGCCGAGTACTTGCGGGAGTTGATCCCGCTGGCTGAGCCGATGTCCCGTGACGCCGGCGCATGCGCGTCGGGCAGGGGCGATCGGTGTTGCGCTTTCCAGATCCAGGGATTCCCCCTCACTCAGAACCTGGAAAGTGCCTTCCGCAGCATAGACTTCCTGACGGCTTTGCCTGCACTGCCGCCGCGGACGCTGGTCATCTCGACGGGGGATGGAACTGCCGGGGCGGCCCTGACCACGGTGGCGGGAACCGATTTTCCCGCTGCCCCTGTGGTCGAGCATATCCCCAGTCCGCCCGCGTGGCTGGAAGAAGGCGAATCTGGCGCCGCGGTGATTCCGGTGAAGGTGCTGCAGCGGATCGTCGGGTGGCTCGGGTGATGGGCAAGGTCAGCGAAAAAGCGCTCCTGCTGGGCCAACGGAAATCGCTGGTGGGGATCATGACGCAGGCGGCCGGCGCGACGACGCCCACGCACCGTCCCATGATGGTGATTCTCAACGCCGGAATCATCCACCGCGTCGGGCCCAGCCGGATGAACGTGTTGCTCGCCCGCGAACTTGCCGCATCGGGCTATTCTGTCCTCCGTTTCGATCTTTCGGGCCTCGGGGACAGCGAACCGCGACCGGACAACCTGCCGCCCCTCGAATCGGCCCTGGCCGACATCCGGGAGGTGCTCGATTGGCTGGAATCGACTTACGGCGCTCGCCGCATCGTGCTGATCGGGCTTTGCTCAGGGGCCAATCAGGCCCTGGTCTACGGCGGTTCGGACCCCCGCGTGGTGGGGCTGGTGCTGCTCGACCCGGCGATTCCGCGGACGCGCGGCTATTACCTCCGCCACTATGGTTCCCGGTTGATGCGGCTGAGCCTTCTGCTGAAGTTCCTGCGCGGCGATCATCCTTTTTGGCGCGGCGGGCTGGCGGAGGCGGCTGATATGTCTTCCGCACCCGAGCAAGCGCATGGCCCGGATCTGCAGAGCCCCGAGGTCCGCGCTTTCCTTGAGCGCGCGTACCAGAGTTGCATCGACCAGGCCGTCCAGTTGCTGGTGGTTCTCACCAAAGGTCTGGAAGGCCAGCACAATTACCGCGAGCAGATTCTCGACGCTTTTCCGAACGTGCAATTCGGAAAACAGCTCCGCGTCGAGTACTTGAAGGATACCGAGCACACGTTTACCGCCGAGTCGGACCGCGCTGGGGTGTTTCGCCTCATCGGCGAATGGGCGGATGGGGCGCAGTTCCCAGGTGAAGCGCTTGCCTCGCCCTTGGCCCCGTGAATCCCCGGATGAGATAGGCAGACACCCTCGGCACGCACTCGCCGGGCTGGCCCGGCGAGCACACCAGTGCTTCCTTGCAAAAACTTTTGGCATATTGCCGCTTAAACCATGGATTTGATCAGCTTACTTTTTCGGTCTTCCTACGGCACGATCGTGCGGACGGTGCTGGCGAGCGTCCTGAGTGGCGCGCTGGGCGCTGCCCTGCTGGCCATCATTCACCGTGCGCTGACTGCGGAGGGCCCGAGCATCGGCGTTTTCGCCCTGGCGTTCGGGGCCGTGGTGCTGGCCAAGGCGGCGAGCCACTTTGGCGCGCAGGTGATGCTCGTCCGGTTCGGCCAGAGCGTCATTCTCAAGCTCTGCCGTAACCTCTGCGACCGCGTGCTGGCGGCGCCCTACGACAGGATCGAGGCGATGGGGTCACCCCGTCTGCTGGCGACGCTCAATGACGACGTCCACGCGCTGTCCGAGGCCCTGCAAGCGATCCCGATGCTTGCCACCAACCTCGCCGTGCTCGCCGGTTGCGCCGCCTATCTGGTATGGCTTTCGTGGGAGATTTTTCTCGTCAGCGTACTGATGGTGCTCGCTGGCGTTGCGGGTTACCGGCTGCTGCTGGGACGGGCGCAGAACGCCATCAGGACGGCCCGGGACGGCCGGGACCGCCTGTTCGGCAACTTCCGCACCCTGATAGAAGGCGTCAAGGAACTGAAGCTTCATGCCGCGCGCCGGGAAGACTTCCTTCGCCGCGAAATCGATACGACCACCGAATTGCTGCGGACCCAGAACATTCTGGCGATACGCCACTACATGATCGCCCAGTTGTGGACCCAACTGCTGTTCTTCGCCCTCATCGCGATGCTTCTGTTCGGCGGGCGCGCCATCACCACCCTGTCTGCGGAAACCCTGACCGGCTACGTCTTCGCCACGCTGTACATGATGACCCCCGTCTGGTCCTTGATGGAGACGATCCCGACTTTTCTGCGCGGAAAGGTTTCGCTGGCAAAGATCAACGAGATCATGTCCAGTCTGGAGGCGCCCGCCGACGAAGGTGGCGTCCCGTGCGAGATTCCTGGCGAAGGGGCGGTACGCATCGAGTTCGAGGGGACTGTCTATGGCTATCCGGCTGCGGCCGGCGAGGAGCCGGCCTTTTCCCTGGGGCCGATCGACCTGACCCTTTCTTCTGGCGAACTGCTTTTCGTGACCGGTGGCAATGGCAGCGGAAAGTCGACTCTGGTCAAATTGCTGACCGGGCTGTACACGCCGCAATCCGGCCGGATCCTGCTGAACGGCCGCAACGTCGATGGCAAGAACCGGGAAAGTTACCGGCAGCACTTTTCCGCGGTTTTTGCCGACTATCATCTGTTCGATGGGCTTTTCGGCCTCGATGCGTCGAACCGGGCGCCGGAGGTCCAGCGCTACCTCAAAGTTCTGCATATGGACCGAAAGGTCCATGTCGAGGACGAACGCTTTTCCACCATCGCCCTCTCGTCGGGGCAGCGCAAGCGCCTGGCGCTGCTCACCGCCTACCTGGAGGATCGGCCGGTTTACGTCTTCGACGAATGGGCGGCGGACCAGGATCCGGAATACAAGGAGATCTTCTACAAGCAGCTCCTGCCGGATCTGCGCAAGCGGGCGAAAGCTGTTGTCGTCGTGACCCACGATGACCGGTATTTCCACCTTGGGGACCGGGTGGTCAAGCTCGAAAACGGCAAGGTCGTCACCCCCGCGAGCGCAGCGCTGGTGGCGTGACGCCCGGATGGCGTCTGCGCATGACAGGGTTCCACTCGTCGACGCCCTTTCCGCGCTCTCCGACGATCGGCCTCTGCGGCTGCCTGCGGGTGATGTCCATCTCTGGGTGCTGGCGCTCGAAGGCGATGCCAGTCTGATCGAGCGCTGTCGGCAGATGCTCTCGCCCGATGAGCAGCAGCGCGCCGGGCGCTTCGTCTTCAGTAGGGATCGCGAGCAATTCATTCTCGCCCACGCTCTCCTTCGCCACGTTCTCTCCCGTTATCTGGGCCTGCCTGCGGGCGGGATCGCCTTCGAGAGCGGGGCGGCCGGCAAACCGGCGCTGGTCTGCCCCGCCGTTCCGGTTTCATTCAATCTGAGCCATTCCCACGGAAGGGCCGCGATTGCCGTGAGCGATGGGCGGGACATCGGTGTGG
>JBAWHH010000781.1:0-1537 GCA_049593715.1 Rhodocyclaceae bacterium | reverse complement strand
GGTGAAGGGCGAGGTGGTGATCGAGCAGGAGGTTCCGGTGGTCATTGGCGAAGCCGACGACTCCCCGGACGAGGACGACGAAGGCCCGGTCTTCATCGAGCGGCAGATCCTCTCCGCGGCACGGCCGCAACTGCGCTACCGGCTTGCGCCGCGGCAATATCTGAAGATTTTCCGCACCTACGGCGACGCGGAGCAGTTCTTCCGCGACCAACTGGCGCAGGACGAAAAATCCGGCAACCCGAGGCAGGTGCAGAACGGGCTGCTGGGGCTGGCGACGATCCTCAACGCCGTGGGTAAGCCGAAAGAAGCGGTGCCGCTGTTCGAGCGCGCGCTGGCGCTGGCGGCGGAAAACCGGAACACCGAGCGGGAAGTAAGACTCTGCCGCCGCCTGGGCGCCACCTACCGCGACGGGCTGAAAGACTTTGCCAAGGCCACGGCGATGTACCAGCGCGCCCTCGCCATTCAGCAGCGCCGCACGCCTTCCGGAGCTTCGGTGGGGCTAGCCCAAGCCTACACCGCGCTGGGCCGCACGGCGGGCTACGCCGGCGATACGAGCGCCTGGGTGGCATCCATGGAGAAGGCCGTGGCGATCCACCGGCGGCTGGACCCCGGCGAGAGGCGGATGACGACCGCGAAAGGCTACAAGAACCTGGCGGACGCCTATGGGGCCGCCGGTCGGCGCGACGACGCCCTGCGGGTATATCGCCAGACCCTCGCCCTGAAACAGAAACTCCGGCCCGGCGGCCGCGACCCCTCGCTGGCCAGAAGCCTGGGGGATCTGGGGCAAAGCTACGTGCAGATGGGCAAGCCCGCGGCGGGTTTGCCCTACCTGCGCCAGGCGCTGCAGATGCGCGTCGAACTTTTCGACGGCAGCCATCCCAGCATCGCCAACAGCCACGACGACCTTGGCCGCGCCTACGCCCGCGCCGGCGACGCCGCCCGCGCCCTGGCCAGTTTCCGTCAAGCCCTCGACCTGCGCCTCAAGCTCTACCCGGACGGTGCCCACCCCAGCCTGCTGCGCAGCTATCGCAACCTGGGCAAAGCCGCCCGCGAAGCGGGCAACACCAAGGCTGCCGAAGAGTACGAGGCGCGGGCGAAGGAGATGAAGGAGGAGTTGGAGGACTGAGCGCTCCGCCGGGTCAGCAGGGGAGCGGGGGGTGGCGCAGATTCAGGAATCGCGCAGGCCGGGAGCCGTTTTCAGACCGGAGAACCAGTCAGGATTCGGTGAGATCACCGTCCCCAAAATCCAGATCACCTTGAGGGCCGCGCGGCGGCCAACTGCCCGCCGTCTTCTTTTCCTCGAACCAGCGACACATGGCAGCGTCTTCCAGCGCGTATTCGCCGCGGGCGGATTTCCATACCAGCGGCGGGGTGCGCTGGCGCAGGGTTTCCAGCGCATTCTGCGCGCTCTGGGCGGAGGCTTTGCCGACTTGCTCGCGGTAGAACGCCAACGCCTCGGCATCGTAGGGCCGAAAGCGCGGCCCGAGTTCCAGAATGCGCCAGAGCACAGCCTGCTCCAGCGGTTTTAGGCCCAGGT
>JBAWHH010000780.1:0-4329 GCA_049593715.1 Rhodocyclaceae bacterium | reverse complement strand
GGCTGCCAGACCCAGCCACTCGTGCAAGGCAGCCGAGGACTGGCGCAAGGCGATCTCGCTAGGCATGAAGTCGTAGGCAATCGACACGTTCGGCGCCGAATAATTGGTCGGCGCGGCAATTACGTCGAAACCGGCGGTGGCGAAATAGAGCCGCGCACGCCGCATGTGGGACACGTCGGTAACCAGAACGATGCGCCGGATCTTCTCGCGCGACAGGATGTTCCAGGAAAAGCGCGCGTTCTCCCGCGTGTCCAGGGACGCCGATTCGATCCATTTCGCCGGTACGCCGAAATCGTTCTCCATCGAATCCTGCATGGCGAACGCCACCGGGTTGCCGCCGGACGGGGCGCCCCCGGTGACCAGGACCGGCAGGCCGGTCTGTTTGGCGAGCCGTGCGCCGTAACGGAGCCGCTGCAGTGTCCCCGGGCTTACCGTATCGCCGCGATACTCCGGCGCGTGCCGATAGGCGCCGCCCCCCAGCACCACGATGGCCTGGGCCGTCTTTGCCACGGCAAGATCCACTGGCGGAATATTCTCCAGGTGGCGCATCAGCACACCTGCGGCAAACGGGGTGGTCAGGAAAACGGTGCTGAGCATCCCCAACCAGAAAAGGATCCTGCCGAACCGTGGCAAACGCCCCGCGATCAACGTCCCCAACAGCGCGATCAGGATCGGCCCCATCGGAGGAAAAGTCAGCGAATCGGCGAGACGTTTTGCGAAAAGCAGCGGGTAAAACTCCATTGGATTGCGTCGGGAGAGTTTGGGGAGGAGAACAGCGGCCTGGGTCACCGTCTTTCTACGATCCGGATCATCCCGGAGAACATGAGTCGGCGCTAGCGCGCTCAATCCGCTGGGAACGGCCTGGAGACGAAGCTCCGGTTCGTCCGACTCGTCGTTTGCCGAGGCACATCAGATTCTCGGACGGTCTGTCCGATACACGTTGCAATCCTCCGCAATACTGTATATAAAACCAGTATTGCGGAGGCCATTTATGTCCGAACAGAACCTTACTCCCCGCCAGGCAGAAATCCTGCAACTGATCCGCGACGCCATCGAGGCAGTCGGCTACCCCCCCACCCGTGCCGAGATTGCGCGGCAACTGGGTTTCCGCTCTGCCAACGCCGCTGAAGAGCACCTGCGGGCGCTGGCGCGCAAAGGTCTCATCACGCTGGAAGCCGGGGCCGCCCGCGGCATCCGCCTCAAAGAAAGCCTGGGGCTGCCCCTCATCGGGCGCGTCGCCGCCGGTCAGCCCATCCTCGCCGAGGCGCACGTGCAGGGCCGTTACCAGGTGGATGCTGCCCTGTTCGCGCCCCGCGCCGATTACCTGCTCAAAGTGCGCGGCATGAGCATGCGCGACGCCGGCATTCTCGACGGTGACCTGCTGGCGGTGCACAAGACGGCCGAGGCCCACAACGGCCAGATCGTCGTTGCCCGCCTGCACGATGAAGTCACCGTCAAGCGCCTGCACCAGCGTGATGGCGCCATCGAACTGCTGCCGGAAAACCCCGATTTCTCCCCCATCGTCGTCAGCCGCGAGGATGAGGCTTTCGCCATCGAAGGCATTGCGGTGGGGCTGATACGCAACGGAACCCCGCTGTGAGCGTCTGCCCGGTCAGATTTCCCTTTTCCCTGCTGGAGGAGGAACACCCATGAACGCCGCCGAAGCCATCTTTTCCGCCAAGCCCCTGCTTGACCACCCTGCCCTCTGGCGCGGTGACAGCCTGGCCTGCGCCACCTCGCCAGGCGTACCCTCGGGTTTCGCCGCCCTGGACAAGGTTTTGCCCGGCGGCGGCTGGCCCACCGGCGCGCTGACGGAGATCCTGGCAGAGCGGGAAGGGATAGGAGAGTTGTCACTGATCGCCCCGGCCCTCGCCCGCCTGTCCCAGGAGATGACGCGCTGGATCACCTGGATCGCCCCGCCCCACGTGCCCTACGCCCCGGCACTGCAGGCCGCCGGCCTGGATCTGAGCCGGGTGGTCGTAGTGCAGCCGCGCAACACCGCCGACGCCCTGTGGGCGACCCGGCAGGCGCTGTCGTCGGATGCCTGCAGCGCCGTCCTAAGCTGGCTTTCCGTCCCCGACCTGCAATCCCTGCGGCGCTTGCAACTGGCGGTGGAAGGCCGCAACACCGTGGCCTTCATGTTCCGCCCGTCGTTTGCCGCACGCGACTTTTCCCCCGCCCCCCTGCGTCTGCAACTCGAGGCCGCCGGCAGCCGGCTCGCCGTGCAGGTGCTCAAGCGCCGCGGCCCCCATCTGGCGCGGCCGGTACTGATCGATCTTTCCCGCCCGAGGCGTATCGACCATGTTGTGGCTCGCCCTTTACCTGCCCAATCTGCCGCTGCAGGTATTTCAGCGTGCTGCGCCTGACACGCAGGCGCTGGCGGTGGCGGAATCCCGCGCCGGCGCTCGCCGCATTGTGGCGGCGAATGGCGCAGCGCAGCGCTGCGGTGTCCATGCCGGCCTCGGCGTGGCCAGCGCACTGGCACTAGTGCCGGAACTCGCCGTCCGTCCGCGCAATCCCCGCGCCGAAAGCGAGGCGCTGCAGGAAATCGCCGCCTGGGCGCTGCAATTCACCCCCGGTGTCAGCCTCGATGCGCCGGCCTGCGTGCTGCTGGAAATTGCCGCTAGCCTGCGCCTGTTCGGCGGCATGGAGGCACTGCTGCAGCGTATCGGCCAAGGCAGCCGGGAACTGGGTTACACCGTGGAGACGGCCGCCGCTCCTACGCCGCGGGCGGCGCGCTGGCTGGCCCGTGCCGGCCATCCCGTTCTGATCCGTGACCCGGAATCGCTGCCCTCGGCGCTGGCGCCCCTGCCGCTGGACATGCTGGACGCCGAGCCGGCGACGGTGGAAATGTTGTTCTCCGTCGGCGCGGTCACTGTCGCCGACTGTCTGCAATTGCCCCGGGCGGGCCTCGCCCGCCGCGGCGCGGCGACCCTCACCCAGTCCCTCGACCAGGCCCTGGGACGCCAGCCTGACCCGCGCGCCTGGTTCGTGGCTCCGGATGCCTACGCCGCCCGCATTCCGTTCCCTGCGTCCACCGAACACGCGGAAGCGCTGCTTTTCGGCGCCCGGCGCCTGTTTGCCGGGCTGGCGGCTTACCTCGCCGCCCACCACGCCGGCATCGAACGTTTCCGCCTGCACCTGGAGCACGAGGAAGGAGGGCCAACGCCCCTGACCATCACCTTGGGTGGGACGAGCCGGGATGAAGCCCGCTTCAACCTGCTTACCCGCGAACATCTGGCGCGGCTGACCCTACCCTGTCCGGTGGAGGCTTTGTCCCTGGTAGCTACTGAAATACGCCCCCTGCCCGGCACCAGCGGCACCTTGTTCGGCAACGATCACCAAACAGCGGAAGCTCAGCAACTGCTGGTTGAACGGCTGCGGGCAAGGCTGGGGTTCGAGGCGATCGGCGGCCTGCGTCCGGTGGCGGACCATCGGCCCGAGCGCGCCTGGCGGGCCGCCGAGCCCGGTGATCGGAAACCGCTACCGCTTCCCGCCCAGGCCCGCCCGCTTTGGCTATTGCCCCATCCCCAGCGCCTGGAGATGCGCAATGCCCAGCCGTGCTGGCACTGCCCCCTAGAACTGCTGAGCGGACCGGAACGGATCGAATCAGGGTGGTGGGACGACGCCGAAGCGCTACGCGACTACTTCGTCGCCAAGGCGTCGGATAGCGCGCTGGTATGGGTATTTCGGGAACTCACGCCGCCTTACGACTGGTACGCCCAGGGCATCTTCGCGTGAAACTCGGATTCCCTGCACCACACGAGCGGCCGAGTATGGCCGCCGCGGGGCAGAGTTGGGGCCGGGGGTTTGGTTAGCGGTCAGCGCCCCGAGCGGGGGGCACTCACCGGTTCGCGGCTAAGCACCAGCGCCTTGGAAAGGCACCGGATGTTTTTCTGAATTATTGCCGTTTCGCCTGGATAGGCCTCGCCGCAATCATGAACGTATTGTTCCAGCGAGCGGTATATATCTAAGTGCGATTCCAGACTTATCTGTGGACCCTTCTCTTTAACGGTCTGTTGCATTGCCTCTCTCCTCCTGAATTTCGGCATGCCTTGATCGCAATCATAAACTTCTGACACGGTCCTGCAAGTAGATTAGATTCAAAATTATTTTTTTAACATGTTGCGACACCGCATCCAGAAGGCTGCACATCTCCTTCCACCTCCTTGAAGACCATCTTTGCCTGCGCTTTTTCGTAATCCCCCAACCATGCTTTCCGACTATGCTGAACTGCATTGTTTGTCCAGCTTCAGCTTCTTGCGCGGCGCTTCGCAGCCCGAAGAACTGGTGGCGCGCGCCCGTGAAGCGGGGTACGCGGCGCTGGCG
>JBAWHH010000779.1:0-2163 GCA_049593715.1 Rhodocyclaceae bacterium | reverse complement strand
CCCATGCCCTGACCGAGGAGAAGGAACGGATCAGGGAGGCGGGGTTCGACGAAGTCCTGATCAAGCCCATCACCCGCGAAACCCTCCTGGCCGCGATCGGCAAGTGACCGGCGCCGAACCGGATGTCCCAACAGACTTTTGGGATAGGGTCGGCGGCCCGGTCGATCAGGTTCCGCGGAGCATCCTTCGGGCGGCGCTACCGGACCAGCGAAATCGCCAGCTTGTCGGACAAGTTCCTACATCTTTTATGGAAAACGTCCGATTCCGCGCCCGTCGAGCCGTGCGTAGCATCGAAGCCCTGAACCCTTCCCTGTTGCAAATGTAGGAGCTTGAAGGCCGGCAGAAACTTCGCCGGCCTTACTTTATTTGCGGCTCGCGGAGCCTCGGCGGACGTACAGATCCGCTCCCGTCTTCTGCCCGTGCATGGCGTTGCATCTCAGTGCAACCCAGGCAAACTCGCGTATCGCTCGTGTCCCCCCTCGCGGACGGGACCGGCTTCCGCCAAAATAGCCGGTCTTCAAGCGTTTGCCGGGAGCCTGCCATGCATTTCGAAACCCTCGCCATTCACGCCGGCCAACAACCAGATCCGGCCTATGGCGCGGTAATGACGCCCATCTACCAGACATCGACTTTCGCGTACAAAGGCGTCGACCAGCCCGGACAGTTCGACTACTCCCGCAGCGGCAACCCGACCCGCAAAGCGCTGGAAGATTGCCTCGCCGCCCTCGAAGATGGCACCCACGGTTTCGCTTTCGCCACCGGCATGGCGGCGGAGGCCACCGTCCTGTCGCTGCTCAAGGCGGGGGAACACATTCTGGTCCATGACGATCTGTATGGCGGAACCTACCGCATCCTCACCAAAGTCATTGCCAATCACGGGGTAAGCATCGACTTCATCGACACCCGGAATCTGGATTCCGTCAGGCGGGCGATGCGGCCCGAGACCCGGCTGATCTGGCTGGAGACGCCCACCAATCCGTTGATGAACGTGCTCGACCTGGCGGCGCTCGCCGAAATCGCCCGCAGCCACGGCGTTTTAAGCGTGTGCGACAACACGTTCCTGTCACCCTATTTCCAGCGTCCGCTGGAGCTGGGCGTCGATATCGTGCTGCATTCCACCACCAAGTACATCAACGGCCATTCGGACGTGGTGGGCGGCGGCGTGGTGGTCAAGGATGCCGGCTTGGCGGAGCAGATCGCTTTCTACCAGAACGCGTTGGGCACCTGCGCCGGGCCCCAGGACTGCTACCTGGTACTGCGCGGCATCAAGACGCTGGCGTTGCGCATGGAAGCTCACAACCGCAACGGCCTCGCGCTCGCCCGGTGGCTCGAAGCGCATCCCAAAGTCTCAGCCGTACTCCACCCCGGCCTGGAAAGCCACCCCCAACACGAGCTCGCCCGCCGGCAGATGAAAGGCTATGGCGGCACCTTTTCGTTCCGGATCAAAGGCGCACGGCAGGATGTCTTCCGCCTGCTGGGCGCCGTGAAGCTGTTTACCCTGGCGGAATCCCTCGGTGGCGTAGAGTCGCTCATCGAACATCCAGCATCCATGACCCACGTGTCGATGCCGGAAGCCGTGCGCAACGCCGTGGGCATCACCGAGGATCTGGTGCGGGTTTCGGTCGGCATCGAACACATCGACGATCTGACCGCCGATCTCGACCAGGCCCTGGCCCAAGTCTGACTCGGCACGCGGAGGGACCGAACCTTGGAGCGCTTCACCATATCGCTCGACGAAAAACTGGCGGCCGAGTTCGACCAACTCATCCGCACCCGCGGCTACCTCAACCGCTCCGAGGCGGTGCGGGATCTGCTGCGCCACCATGTAGGGGCAGACCAGCTTGCCCGGGGCGAAGCTCCCTACTGCATTGCCGTGCTGTCCTACGTTTACGATCACCACGAGCGCGAACTGGCCGAACGGCTGACCACGCTGCAGCACGAGCACCACGATCTGACGGTGTCCACCATGCACGCCCACCTTGACCACGACAACTGCGTGGAGACCGTGATCCTGCGCGGCCCGACGGCGGCCGTGAGGGCGTTCGCCGACGCCCTGCGCGCCGAATGCGGTGTGCGCCACGGCCAGCTAAATCTGATCCCCGCCGACGTCGACGAGCGCGAACCCCATGCCCACCACGCGGACAGCGGTCAGCACCACGAGCA
>JBAWHH010000778.1:0-2793 GCA_049593715.1 Rhodocyclaceae bacterium | reverse complement strand
GGCCGAGCGGAAGAGCGTGGCGGAGCCTACCTCGGTTCCGCCGCCGCCCGAGCCGGAACCTGCGGCTACCCGGCCGGCTACCGCTGCCGATTCCCCGCCAGCCCCGCCGCCGGCCCCAGTCGCGCCGCCGGATTCCGCTGGCGCGTTGGACTGGCGCGAGTTGATCGGTGTGCTCAAGCTGGGCGGCATGGTGCGCGAACTGGCCCAGCACTGCGAATGGCTTGGGCTGGAGGACGGAACGGCCAGTCTCCGCTTGCCACCCACCCACCGCGCGCTGATGACAAAGGCGGCGATGGACAAGCTACAGTCGGTGTTGAGCACCCATTTCGCGCGGCCGATCACGCTGAAGATCGACCTCGGCATGCCGGAGAGCGCAACGCCGGCGCAGCAATTGCGCTCGGAGCAGCAAGAGCGTCACAACGCCGCGGTTGCGGCGCTGGAACAGGACGGTTTCGTACGGGACATGATCGACATGTTCGACGCCACCATCAACGAATCCACCATCAAACCCTTGTAAAGGAAGCAGCAAGATGATGAAAGGTGCCTTGTCCGGCCTGATGAAACAGGCCCAACAGATGCAGGAAAACATGAAGAAGGCCCAGGAAGAGCTGGCCGTCACCGAAGTCGAGGGCCAGTCCGGCGCGGGTTTGGTCAAGGTGGTCATGACCTGCAAACACGATGTGCGGCGCGTCACCATCGACCCGTCGCTCCTGGCGGACGACAAGGAAATGCTGGAAGACCTGGTCGCCGCGGCGGTCAACGATGCGGCGCGCCGCGTCGACGCCACGGTGCAGGAGAAGATGAGCGGCATGACCTCGGGCCTGCAACTGCCGGCGGGGATGAAGCTGCCGTTCTGATGGGCGGCCAGCGCTGCCAGCGGAAAAGGTTCGGAGGCGCGCGGCCGGGGCGATGAGCCTGCCGCGTTGCCCAGTCCCGGCAATGGCCGAATCACTGACTCCCTCCGCCCTCGATGAACTGGTGCAGGCACTGCGCTGCCTGCCCGGCGTCGGGCCCAAATCCGCGCAGCGCATGGCTTATTACCTGCTCCAGCGTGATCGCCAGGGCGCGGATCGTCTTGGCCGCGCCCTCGATTCAGCGCTCACCACGCTGCATCACTGCGCCCGCTGCAACACCTTCACCGAGGCGGAGATCTGCGCCCGCTGCGCGTCCGCAAAGCGCGATCCGACCCTGCTGTGCATCGTGGAGTCGCCTGCCGATCTCAACATGATGGAGCAGACCCACGCCTACCACGGCATGTACTTCGCGCTGCTCGGCCGCATTTCCCCGCTGGATGGCATCGGCCCGAAGGAACTGAAGCTCGAACGCCTGATCGCCCGCGCCTGCGACGGCGTGGTCAAGGAAGTCATCGTCGCCACCAATTTCACCAACGAAGGCGAGGCCACCGCCCACTACATCGGCGAACTGCTGCGTTCCCGCGGCCTCAAGGTGAGCCGCATTGCCCGCGGCCTGCCGGTGGGCGGGGAGCTGGAACACACCGACACCGGCACCATCGCCCAGGCGCTATACGAGCGCCGCGAGATGTAGGCTGGAAGGGGGACCATGGCGGCCAAACCCCTGGACGGACTGAAAGTCGTCGAACTGGGCAATCTCATCGCCGGTCCGTTTGCGACGCGGGTGCTGGCGGAGTTCGGGGCCGAGGTGATCAAGATCGAATCGCCGGACGGCGGCGATCCGCTGCGGCAGTGGCGCGCGCTCTACGAAGGCACGTCGCTGTGGTGGTACGTGCAGGCGCGCAACAAGAAATCGGTGACCATCAACCTGAAGCATCCCGATGGCGCCGAGATCGTGCGCCGCCTGGTCGCGGAGGCGGATGTGGTGGTGGAGAACTTCCGCCCCGGCGTACTGGAAAAGCTGGGGCTTGGCTGGGAACAGTTGCGCGCGGTCAATCCGGCGCTGGTCATGGTGCGGCTGTCCGGCTTCGGCCAGACCGGGCCGATGGCCCACCAGCCGGGCTTCGGCGCCATCGGCGAATCCATGGGCGGGCTGCGTTACATCACCGGATTTCCCGACCGGCCGCCGGTCAAGACCGGCGTTTCCATCGGCGACAGCATCGCGGCGTTGTGGGGCGTGTCCGGTGCGCTCATGGCCCTGCGCCATCGCGACGCCACCGGCGGCAGGGAGCGGGGCGAAGGGCAGGTGGTGGATGTCGCGCTGTACGAAGCCGTGTTCGCCATGATGGAAGGTGTGCTTCCCGAGTTCGACGTTCTCGGCCAGATCCGTCAGCGCACCGGTAACATCATGCCCGGCATCACGCCTTCCAATACGCACATGGCGCGGGACGGCACGCCACTGATCGTCGGTGGCAACGGCGACGCCATCTTCAAGCGGCTGATGAACGCCATCGGCCGCCAGGATCTGGCCGACGATCCGACTCTGGCGGAGAACCGTGGCCGCGATGCCCGGCGCGACGAAATTTACGCCGTTCTCGACCAATGGACGGCGCAGCGCGACGCCGACGAAGTGCTGCGCATCCTGCAGGCCGCGGACGTTCCGGTGAGCCGGGTGTTTTCGGTGGCGGACATGGTGCGCGACCCGCAATTCCTGGCCCGCGGCATGATCGAATCGGCCACCTTGCCCGACGGCAAGCCGTTCAAGATTCCCGGCGTCGTGCCCAAGCTGACGGCGACGCCCGGTGGGACGGAATGGCTGGGTCCCGCGCTCGGGGAGCACACCGACGCCGTGCTTGGCGAACTGGGTTATACGCCTGGGGCGGTCCGGTCCCTGCGCGAGCGCGGCGCAATCTGATCTGCCCACGACATACAACGGCCAGAC
>JBAWHH010000777.1:0-6449 GCA_049593715.1 Rhodocyclaceae bacterium | reverse complement strand
TTCCGTCCGCCCGGCGGGATTCGGCCGCGCCTTGCCGTCGTAGAACAGCCAGTGCCTTGCCTGGAGCGACGCGTAAACAAGGTCCTGCGCGGGGTGGTCGAGCCAGCAGACGACAAAATTCCAACTGCCGATGCTGAGTTTGATTTTCCTGCCAGCACCGCCCGCGGACGCGGGGTCGATCTGCCACTGGAACACCGAAAGGGGCCCGTCGTAAGTCGGGTCGACATTCCCCTGGGGACCTTCTCCGGTCGGCACGTCCGCCGCCGCGGCAGTCTCCATCGGGTCAGTCTGCTCCCCCTCCCGCACGGGTTTGGCCGTGCCCCGGGGCTTCGCATCCCTGCCCGGACCCTCCAGGATGTCCCCGGTGGGCTGGAGCCCGTATTCGGCAAGGTCGATCTGCAACGGGTTGGTGGAAGCGCCGCCCAGCATCATGGAGGTGTCGTCATAGGGCGGCTCGGTCTCCAGTTCGATGTTGTCGAAATGGGCATCGTGGAGGACCGTTCGAATGTCCTCCTCCATCTTCAGCACTTTTTCGATGTGCACCGTGTCGGGCATGAAGCTGACGAAAATCTTCTCGTCGTCGATGGCAATCTTCTTCACGAACCCCAAGGCCACGATATCGCGTGAGCGGCCAGGGCAGGGCACCTGCCGCAGCAGCTCTTTCACTTCTTCAGCTTTCATCTGGATCATGTCGCCTCCTCCTGTCGTGACCAATGCGAGTGCGGCCAGGTACTGAGAGAACGTCGCAAACCAATGTTCCGCGACGAAATGGGACTGCGCGCACTACGCCCCGTTTTGTCGATCGCCCGCCCTTGCTGCGGTGATGCCCAGCAGGATGGCGGTGCGTCAAGAAGCCCTGGCACCCGCCAACCACCCCACTGACCTGGCGGAATGGAGTGCGTGTTCGACTCGGGCGGAGCCGCAAACATCGTGCCCGCCTCGCCCTTCCCTGCCCGGGAGACCGTTGCGGGTTCTGCCAGAACCGGTCTGGCTGCCGAAACGGCTCCCCGCCCGGAAAGCAGACCCACTGCGGGCCAGAGCATGTGGGACAAAGTGTTCCAACCGGCGCCCCCGGGGCGGGTCGCTTTGTCTCCCCGCGATGGCCAATTGCTGGCCGCCGGATGCCCGAAGCGGCAACGGTGTGCGGCAGCGCCCCCGAAGCGAATGGTGTATGCGCGGCATGGCCCTGCCTGCGTCGCGGAAAACGCTTGCCAAACACCCTCAGGGCGCAATGGTGATCCGGGTTCTTTCAGTGCATTCGGAGTAGGGCCGCCGGCTGGTGCCATAACGCAGGGTGTGCGGCCTGGCGGGCCGTCACTTCGCTTCTGGCATGTTCCGTGCTGCGATTCTTTTCGCGCAAGGTCCTGTTGCGCATCAGAACAAGACGCAGGCTTTGGAGGAGGAGGTGAATATGTCCGAACTGGCTCTTGCGCCGGCTTACGCGCCGGCTTCAGCTTCAAACCCGCCGCTGGGAACCCTCATTACCGGGGTATCCCTGGTTTCTTTGTTCAGTGCCTACCTGCTCTACGACACCTACCTGGTTCGAAAGGAGGCAATTCAAACCACGAAGAACGGGCGCGCCTACGTTGCCAGACTTCCGGACTCCGCCCAGAGCCTGACCCCCATCCGGCCAGGGGGAACAAGGCTGGCCCTGGCGCTGGCTCAAGCTAAAGAGGAAGCGACGTCCCTGAAGGCCGCCATGGTCGAGCGCACGGCCCAGGAGCAGAACTCGAGAGCGGAATTCCAGGATGTGGCTCAGCAGTTGGCTCAGATAGAGAACATCGTAGGCGAGTTGAAGCGGGATCTCGACGGTCTTCGGTAGTCGGGGGGGCGGCACGTGACCGCGCGACCTGACAGCTCGTTTCCGCGTGCCGGAACGGGGCCGCAGGCCGCATGGACCACTCACCTTCGCGCATTTTCGCGGTTCCCGTTTTCCTCCTCCTGCCGCGGTTCGGCCCGGCGCCCGATCCGAAACGCGGTCCTCCCCACAATGCTGCAACCTAGTCCTGCAAGGAGAGAGTCTTGAGCACAACCATCCCGCAAGACGGCCCCCAGTTGGAGTTCCGCCGGGGCCGCTGGATCGACCACTGGAACCCTGAAAATGCCCAGCAGTGGGAGGCCGTCGGCAAGCGCATTGCGCGCAAGAATCTGGCGTGGTCCATGGCGGCAGAGTTCCTCGGCTTCGCCATGCTTGCGGTATGGGGGATGATCGTGCCGCGGCTGCCGGATGCCGGCTTTCTGTTCAATGCCGACCAGCGCTTCTGGCTGATTGCCCTTCCCGGCCTCACCGGGGCGCTGATGCGCTTTCTGTACACGTTCACCGTTCCGCGCTTCGGCGGGCGCAACTGGACCATCGCATCAGCCCTCCTGCTGCTGCTTCCCGCGACCAGCCTGGGGTGGGCGGTCACCAACCCCGATACGCCTTTCTGGCTGATGCTTCTTGTTGCCTCGTTCGCCGGTTTGGGTGCGGGAAACTTCACCTCGTCGATGGTGAATATTTCTTTCTTCTATCCCGAGCGCCAGAAGGGGGCGGCCCTGGGCCTCAATGCTTCCGGCGGCAACCTCGGCACCGCCTGGGTTCAGTTCACCATACCCATCGTGATCATCACGGGCGCTGGCTTGGCGCTGGATCGAGCGGGCCTGATCTTCGTGCCGTTGTGCCTCATCGCGGCAATGGGCGCGTACCTGTTCATGGACAATCTGACGGCGTCGAAATCCGACTCGAAGAGCCTGATCCTTGCCGCCGCCAACAGCAACACGTGGATCATCGCCTGGCTCTATATCGGAACCTTCGGCTCGTTCATCGGTTACGCCAACAGTTTTGCCACTCTGATGCGCTCCGAGTTTCCCCAGGTGCAGGGAAACTATGTCTTCCTCGGTGCCCTGATCGGCGCGCTGATACGCCCGGTCGGCGGTTGGATGGCTGACCGTTACGGCGGGGCGAGGATGTCCATGCTCGCATTCGCCATCATGTGCCTGGGTTGCGGCGGCGTGATCGTGGTCCTGGACATGAAGTCCTTCCCTCTCTTCCTCACCCTCTTCCTGCTCTTGTTCGCCGCTGCCGGCTTCGGCAACGGGACCACCTACCGCATGATTCCCGCGGTGTTCCGCGCCAGCGCAACCGATCCGAAAACGGGCAAGTCCGACCCCGTCCGGCTGGTTCAGGCGCGCCGACTGGCTGGGGGCTGCATCGGCATCGCCGGTGCAATCGGTTCGCTCGGTGCGTTCATCATTCCGCGCGTTTTCGCCATGGCCGGTGTCGTTGGGGGGTTCATCGTCTTCATCGTTGCCTACTTCATCATGCTGTTCATGATCTGGTACTTCTATGAACGCAGCGGATCTCCACTATCCATCGCCAAGGTCTGAGCGGTCGCGTTCGGGCCGGCGAGACTGCATGCGAGGGCAAAGCGCCGGGGGCGCCCGCAGGCGTACCGGCCGGTTTGCCGCCGAGGCAGTGAAACGCCGGAAGGCCCTTCGATTCTTCCATCGCATCAGGAGTCAACTGCCATGTTCAAGAACATTCTCGTTCCGACCGACGGCTCCGATCTTTCCCTGGAAACGTCGCGGCAGGCGGTCGCTTTCGCGCGCTACATCGGCGCGCGGATCACCGCTTTTCACGCCCTGCCCAATCTGGCGTCGGCGTTCGGCTATTTCTACGACGAAGGCGCCACGTCCGACAGGGCGACCCAAGAGCAACTGGAACAGCTCATCGACCGGGAAGCTCGCAAGCATCTGGATTTTGTCGCAAAACTGTGCGAAGACGCGGGCGTCCATTGCAATACGCTTTCGGCCCATGATGACAGCCCGCACGAGTCCATCCTTTCTGCGGCCAAACAGTCCGGTGCGGATCTCATCTTCATGGCGTCCCATGGCCGCAAGGGCTTGAAAGCGCGCCTTATCGGCAGTGAAACCGTCAGTGTGCTGACCCATTCACCCATTCCGGTGCTGGTTTACCGCTGGGGCGATGATCCGATAAGGCAGGCGCAAGCGGCCCGCTGAAGCAGATCGGGACCAGAAGCTTTCCCTCGCCGGCCTATGGGCGGTCCGGAGCAAATCCGGCCGCCCCGTTTTTTTTGAGCGGATCTCCGCTGTGTGCCTGCCGCCGGTTCGATGTCCGGCGCGCCAGGCGCTGGCCACGAGCCGCGCATAGCCCTTCTGCGCGGCAAACATTCCGGGCGTAAAGCTCGACCCGCCTTCGCATCCGCCGGCGCGGTTCGCCGCCCCCTGCCTCGCCCCAGGCCGCTGGTGTCCATTGATGAGTGGTCGAGACCCGGGCGTCCTCCTGAGTCGTTCTCCCGTCATAAGCGGCGCCAACCCTTTGCCAACGTCCATCGGCCACGGCGTGAGAAACATTGGCCCTGCCCAGGGCCAAGGTTGGGACAAGTTGTCGCGCCGACAGCGTGAGCAAAGTCGGCGATAAGCCTGCCGCGCCAATACGAATCGAATTTTCTGGCGTCGGTTGGTACTCCCCGGGGTAGCTCAATCGCATGACCTGAAGAAAGCTGCAACGCGGCTCCTTCGTCGCGCCGCCCAGGCTTTCCTGTCCATTGCAAACGCTTGTGCACAGGAGTGCTGCCAGCCGACCAGGCCCTACTTTCTTGCGATGACATTTGCTGCACCCTTGCCTCCGGATGGGCCTGGAAAGAAATGCGAGAAGAATGAACTTGCGCCACCTCTCGCTTTCCGCCGGTCATCGCGTTGGCACGTGCTTTGCTGAATGACGGCTGGAGTCGGCAGATGCGGATCTGATGCGGGCAGCGCCGACGACAACGGCTGGCGAGTGGTTTGCCGCGCCGGACGCGGCATTCGACAAACGACAACTTTGCGGGGGCATTCCCTATGAACGGCATGAGTTCTGATCAGGTGCGCGAGCTACTGCACGGCGTTCCCTACCCCGGTTTCTCCCGGGACATCGTCGGCGCAGGGTTTGTTGGGGAGATTCTGGCGCACGGGCCGATGGTGGAAGTGGAGTTCCGGCCCGGCACCCGTGACGAGGAGAAGGTCGCGCGGATGGAGGACGGCATTCGCGGCGTGCTGCGCGGGGCTGGCTTCGCGGACGTACAGATCCGCAGGACGGAGCCCCGGGTGGCCGAATCGCCGCTGCGAAGCGCCAAAGAAATCCTCGAGAACATCGCCATTTCCGCCAACGGAGCACCGGCGGGCAGCAGCAGATTGATGACGCCGCTGCAGGCGGAATTTCTCGAGGACGGCGAACTGCCGGAGGCGGACCTCCTGGCGATTGCCCTGGGCCGCATGGACGTGGCGGAAGCGGCGGGCTACGGCCCGGGTGGACCGCAGCCGCTCGCCGGACCGCGAGAGGACGCGGCTTTCGACATGGGGATGTCGGTTCTGCAATGGGACATCAATCCCCATGACCCGAAAGCCATCACCTCGCAGCGCGAAATCAAGTTGGCTGACTGGGATTACCGGGTCTGGTGGCAGGTCCATCCTGCCGGGGATCTGCTCTACGTGTCCATGCAAGCCATGCGGGAAGACTGGGTAGACAACGAGGACGCGGTGCCGCATCCCGTGGGCCGCTCGGAAGCGGTGAATCTGGTGTACGACGAGAAGCGCAGTGCAGTGATCGCAATCTACGGGACGGTTCGCGACTTTCGCCCATTCGTCAAGGCCTTTGCCTTGGCCTATGCCGGGGAAGCCGGGGAAAACACGAAGTCCAACGAACGGGAAGGGGTCGCGCAATGAGCAAGGACAACGAAAACGGCAATGGGGAAAAGGCCTCTCGGTGGTTCCGGGAACTGGACGAGCCGCGCAAGTGGGAAGATTTCTACCGCCGCCGCTGGCAATACGACAAATCGGTGCGCACCAGCCATAGCGTCAACTGTTCCGGGTCCTGCTCCTGGGAAGTGTTCGTCAAGAACGGCATGATCACCTGGGAGCTGCAGAAGACCGACTGGCCCCAGATCAACGACGAAACGCCCAACTACGAGCCCCGCGGCTGCCAGCGCGGCATCTCTTCGTCCTGGTACCCCTACAGCCCAGTGCGGCCGAAGTTCCCCTACGTCCGCGGCGTGCTGCTGGATTTCTGGCGCGCGGAACGCAATGCCGGCAAGGATCCGGTCGCGGCCTGGGCTGCCATTGTCGAAAACCCGGCGCGCTCGGAAGCGTATCGCACGGCGCGGGGAAAAGCGGGATGGCGCCGGACGACCTGGGACGAAGCCACCGAGATCATCGCGGCGGCCAAAGTCTATACCATTCAGGAGTACGGACCGGACCACCTCGCTTCCTTTTCTCCGATCCCCGCCATGAGCATGGTCAGCTTTCTTTCGGGCCATCGCTTGTCGAACTTGCTGGGCGGAACCATGCTCAGCTTCTACGAGTGGTATCACGATCTGCCCCACGTCATGCCCATGATCTGGGGCGACCAGACCGACGTCCATGAGTCGGCGGACTGGTACCAGAGCGCCTACTGGATCGTGATGGGGTCGAAC
>JBAWHH010000776.1:0-2282 GCA_049593715.1 Rhodocyclaceae bacterium | reverse complement strand
CGACAACACGCCATGCAGATTCGCCGCGTAGCGATCAGTCAGTAACGTCGCAGTCATGGTCGGTCATCTCGCCTTGGGTGGGGCGGCCATCGTATTACTTTTTTGGTTCCGGCTCGGCCGGCTTAGGGGATTCGGTTTGTCGTTCGACAGCGTCCTTGGTGCGGTAGCTTTTACCCTCGATGAGGACCGTCTCAGGGTGATGTAGCAAGCGGTCGAGCGGGGCCGAGGTCAGCGTGGCGTCATGGTTGAAGATTTCCGTCATGCGGCTGTAGCACAGCACCATGGCGAAGAAGGATAGCCGGCGCCGGTGTGTTGCCACCGCGATGGTGCCGTTCTCATTCCAGTCGATTTGGGCACACTCCCTGGGCTCAAAGCTCAGTTTCAGGAACGCCTGGCCCCGTGGGGGGCGCGCCTTGCGCACGTAGTCTTTGACGATCGTTGCCCCGTCGGTGAAGCCCTGCTCGCGCGGGCGCTGGAAGATCTGCTGGGCGCTGTAGGGATCGGCTTCGGGCAGGCCTACGATGCGCTGGACTGGTCCAGGCGGCTGGCGCGATGCTTGTACCAGCCCCAATTCCTGTGCTTCGGCCAGTGCGGCGTACTTGTTGTTCGCGACCAAGCGCTCCTGGGCAAGCGCCAAGGTGTCCTCGCTGATCAAGGCCGGCACGGGGATCGCGATCCATTGATCGCGGGGCCGCTCATGTCTGGCGCTGGTGCGCGGAGGTGGCCCGCCGCGCTGGTGCAAGCTGCGGTTGTTGGTGCATTGCCGGGGAGCCAGTTGGGTCTTGCCGAAGCACGCCCGTCCCATGTAGGCGGGATTGCGCAGCATCGCCCAGACGGTGCAACGTTCCCAGCGTGCGCCGCGCTTCTTCGTGGGCAAGCTCTGCCCGTTGATCTGGCGGGAGATTGCGCCAATGGACGGCCCCAACCGTTTTGAGATCGAAAATCTGGCGTACCACGCCCGCCTCCTCCTCGATCTCGCCGCTCCTGGCGAACGTTCTGCTTGATGAAATGGACAATGAACGGGAACGCCGGGGCCATTGTTCGTGCGCTGCGCCGACGATGGGAAAGTCTTTGTTCCCAGCCGCTGCGCCGGCGAGCGGGTAATGGAATTGCTGCGCAGCCGTTGCACCCGGCTGCACCTGACGGTCAATGAGACCAAGAGTGCAGTCGCTAGCGAATTTTGGGTGCAAGTTTCTCGGCTTCACTATGGCTGCCCCCTGTGCCGACCTGTGCGCGGGAAGCGCTTGGCCGTCAAGCACACAAGTGTCGGTGGCCGCATTCAGCGCACGGTTCGGGCGACCGTCTGCAGGATATCCCACAGGTCGAACACCCGCGCCACATAGGCGTCGTGCAGACGGTAGCCGGCGCCTTGCCCCGTCAGTTCCTGTTCCAGGGCATCGAGCAGTTTCAGCAGTTTGCGCTCGTGCAGCCCGAGCGCCTGCTGGATCGGATCGGTGATGACCCCGACACAGGCGCTCAGCGCGCCCACGGCCAGCAGCAGGCCGCCGGTCGTTGCGGCCAGGAGCCCCGCGGACGCCGCGGCGGGGAAGACGCCGTAGTACAAAGATCCCAGGGTCGGCCCCAGCAGAAAACTGCCAACGGCCAGATGGTTGGCGATAACCGTAGCGGCGGCGCTGCCCATGGCGACGGCGCCCGGGGTGAACTGCTTGAAGGCCGCGACACCCGCCGCCAGGCCGAGCAACGAACCGGACAGTTCCGCGGCGGCCTTGCGACTGCCGGTGTAAGTACCCAGGTAGTCCACGAGCCGCTGCTGAAAGTCCTCCCGTTGGGCGAGCCGGTCGAGTTGAAGCAGGGACGGGATCAGCAATTCGCTGATGGCTGGGTCGGCCAGTATCTCCTCCAGCAGCGCGTCCCGGCTGCAGCGCCGCTCACCCTGCTCGAAAGGCAGTTCCAGTAGTTCGCTGTAGATCAGCCATTCGACTTCCCGCTCCACATCGGTCTTGAAGCCCGGCGGCAGATTTTCCAGCCGCTTGGCGATGGCGTTCAGGCGCAATTTGCGGCCGAGTGCGGCACTGCCCTGGGCCAACAGATACGGCGCCATCCACAGCCCGTTGGCGGGCGTGCGCAGCAGATCCTTGCCGAGCGCCCGGCGGTTGATCTGCCACGCACCGCGAAGGGAGAAGTGTTTTCTGGTGAAGGCAGGTATCCGCCCGCGGCACGCTGTCAGATAACGCCGCGTTGCCTCCTTTGTGGCGACATGTATCCGGGCAGCAAGCGCTTCATCCATTCTCTTCGCAATCCGTGGGGGATTCGGCCCAGTC
>JBAWHH010000775.1:0-4789 GCA_049593715.1 Rhodocyclaceae bacterium | reverse complement strand
GCATCCAGGAACGCCTCGAACAGCGTGCGCTGCGGCCGCGTCGCCACCAGCATGTCGAGCAGGATGTGGCGCAGCAGTTCGCCCGAACGGCGGCGGCGTTCCTTGGCGGACGGCAGATCGGGCATGGGGATGTGCCGCCGCGGCTGGATGGAGATGGTCACCTTGGGGAACAGCTTGCGCGGATAGATGCCGGCCAGGCGGCCGAAATAGCTGCGCCCTGCCCCGTCGATGCGCACCGGCACGATGGTGGCGCCGGTCTTGGCCGCGACGAACGCCGCGCCGTCGTACACCTTCATCAGCGAGCCGGTCTTGGTGATCCGCCCTTCCGGAAAAATCACCACCGGGCGGCCACTTTCCACCAGCCGAACGATCTGCTTCATCGCCAGGGGGCTGGTGGAATCCACCGCCAGATGGGGCACGAAGCGCAGAATCAGCCGAAACAGCGGTCGGCTCGCCACCTGGGAATGGACGACAAACATCGCATTGGCCGGCACCATCAGGCCGAGCAGCAGGCCATCGATGAAAGACTCGTGATTGGCCACGATCAGGGTGCGCGGATTGTCGAATGCGCTGTCCAGCCCGCGGATCTCGACGCGGAACAGCGCTCTGAGAAGAATGCCGATGAGGGTCTTGAACATGATTTTCCCTGGATTTCCGATGGGTCGAGTGGTGGGCGCAACGCTTTGGCGGCTGGCCGAAGACGACGCATGCCGGGCGTTCAACGTCCCGAGCCTGCTGTCACTGTAGGAGGGTTTGCCGCGGGGGCCGCCGGCAGGGCGGCGAAGGCCTCCCCGGAGAGGATCTGAACGGGACGCTGAACGCATTGCGTGGCTCGCTGGTTGTTGTGTCCGGCGCATGATCCGCCAGCCCGGCAGTTCCATATACTTCGCCGTTCAAAGTGGCACCGTACAATATCAGGCGTATCAACTTCCGATACCATGGAATGAACGAGATTGACCAACTGGTCACCACCCTCAAGCGCCGCCTCAAGCTCCAAGGCATGACCTATCGCGACCTGGCCGTGGCTTTGGGACTTTCGGAGCCGAGCGTAAAGCGCCTGTTCGCGTCGCGCCGCTTCACCGTCGACCGCCTGGTGGAAATCAGCCATCTGCTGGGATTCACCCTGGCGGAACTGGCCCGGGAAGCCGCCGCCAGCGAACTGCGCCTGCACACCCTGACGCGGGAACAGGAAGCGGAACTGGTGTCCGACGAAAAGCTCCTCGTCGTCGCCGTGTGCGCGCTAAATCAGTGGGAAATCAAGGACATCATCTCCACCTACTGCCTGACCGAGGCGGAATGTATCCATCGTCTGGCCAAACTGGACCGCATGCGCCTGATCCAGCTTCTTCCCGGCAACCGCATTCGACTCAATGTGGACCGCGATTTCGACTGGCTGCCCAATGGCCCGATTCGGCGATATTTTCTCGATCAGGGACTGGGTGAATTCCTACGGAGCGGTTTTTCCCGCGACGATGAAGCGATGGCGTTCTCCCACGCCATGCTGACAGAAGCCGCAATCGCCAAGATCCTGGCCGAGATCCGCAAACTCCGCCGCAAGCTCGCCGAACTCCACGAAGAAAGCCTCGCCGCGCCCCTTCCCAGCCGCCGCGGCGTAGGCCTGTTGCTGGCGTTGCGTGAATGGGAACTCGGCGCGTTCACCAATTTGCGCAGGGCAAATACGAGCGAGAGTCCATCGCCGAAGTAAGCCCGCAAGGGATCAACGGAAAGCCGAGAGCAGGGCCGGGCATGCAGTCTCGGCGGGCGGCGGCATGGCTCCGGCGTACGGCCGGAGTTTCCGGATCCAAACTGTCCGGGCTTACAATCCTCTCACCCGCCCCCTTTTTCGAGTCTCTCCGTCCCCCATGAAACGCATCCTCGTCGTCGACGACAATTCCATCAACCGCAAACTTGCCGTGGCCCTGCTCAATCGGCATGGGTGGGAGGCGATGGAGGCCGAAAGCGGGGAAGGGGCAATTGCAGTCCTGGCGGATGAGATTTTCGACGCCGTCCTTCTCGATATCAGTATGCCCGGCATGGACGGGGAGACGGTTTGCCAGCAGATTCGCGCCGACCCGCGCCTCGCCGGCTTGCGCGTGGTGGCCTACACCGCCCATGCGATGGAACACGAAAAGCGGCGCATCATGAGCGCCGGCTTCGACGATATTGTCATCAAGCCGATGACGCCGGAAGTGCTGTACGCGGCGCTCCAGGGCTGACCAGCGGCATCCGGAACTCGAAATAGGCACCCTGCCCCGGGACCGACTCCACCCGCACCGATCCGTGCATCAAGTGGGCGAACTCCTTCGCCAATGCCAATCCCAGTCCGGTGCCGCCGTGCTCGCGCGTGATGAACGCCGAAGCCTGCCGGAAGCGCTCGAATATCGTTTCGTGAAAGTCCTGGGGGATGCCCGGCCCGCTATCGCGCACACCGACGACCAGGTCGTCGCCCTCGCGAGCCGCCGAGAAGTCGATCTGCCCGGCACGGGTGAACTTGACGGCGTTGCTGAGCAGATTGTTGATCACCTGGCGTAGCCGCGTCGGATCGCCCAACACCGTTTGCGGCAGGTTCTGGTCGAAGGCGGTGACCAGGCCAAGGTTCTTCTGCCGCGCCGCCGCCGCGTGCAGGTTCGCCACCTCGTTCAACAACGGCGGCAAGTTGAAGTCGATGGCCTCCAGCGCCATGTAGCCCGCTTCGATTTTGGCGATGTCCAGCAGGTCATTGACCAGGGACAGGAGGTGTTGCCCGCTTTGATGAATGGTGTCCGCCTGGTCGCGGACGTCTTCATCCACGGCATCTGCCTTGATGAGTTCGGCGAAACCGAGAATGCCGTTGAGGGGCGTCCGCAGTTCGTGGGACATGCGGGCAACGAAGTCGCTCTTCATCCGGCTATTTTCTTCCGCCTGGCGGCGCGCCTCTTCCAGCCGCTGGAACGATTCCTGGACGCTGCGGGCCATCGTATTGAGCGATTCGTTCAAGCGTCCCAGTTCGTCGGTTCCGGCCTGCTTGAAGCGGAAGCCCAGGTCGCCGCCCTCGATGCGCGCCAGGCCGCCGGCGATGCTGGTAATGCGGCGAGTCAGCAGCGATGCGAGCCAGATCGCAACTACCACCACGATGGCGACCATGATCGCCGTCGAAGCCGTCAAGCCCGTCGCTGTCTGGCTCATGGATTTCGCGATCAGTTCGTGCAAGTTGTTCTGTACCCGCTTCATGCGCTCCCCGAACTCGACCACCTTGCCATCCATCAGTCGGGACGTGGCAAGCGCCGGCTCGTGAAAATCGTCGGCGTTGGCGCCGATCGTGACGTAGCCGAAGCCGCGCGCGGTCGAGCCGTATGCCCCCGTGTAATAGGGAATCGCCGCAGCGGTGGTGAGTTTCCACACGCCGGTCCACAGAATAAGGAAAGACCCGGAGCCGCCGAACTGCGTCAGATCGTGCCAGCCGTGGCACTGCGGCGCGAAATTGAGATAGCGGCAGTCAAGGCCCACCATCCCGGCTCGCGTAAGCAGCTTGGCCGGCTTTTTGTTGCGCGACTGGTGATCGAAAATGGGCATGCCCTGCAGGTAGGATGCCAGATCCTTCCCGCTGGCTTGCCAGCCTTCGTAGAGGGAGGCTTCGAGCCAGGGCGTTGCGCGCTTGCCGGTAGCCGGATCGAAGCCAACGATGGAATGATGCCGAGGGTGGGCGATGGATCGATCGTGGTTGTCCCACATGAAGGCGTAGTTGCCGTTCGTGGCGTCGGAAATGGCCGTGTAGCGCGCCGGCGTCGGCATCAGGTTGTCGGTGAAGCTCATGATGTGGGTGTGGTCGAGCGCCAGCGTTACGTAGCCCACGACGCGGCCATTGCGCGCCACCGGAGTTGCCCAGCGGACGATGCCGTCGAAGCGTCGACCCAAAGGGTTTTCCCGGCCAGCGTAGGCTTCCTTTTCCGGCTCGAAAGCAAGGCCGAGGCTTTTCGCCTTCTCGGGCGTCACCGGTCCGATGATCCGCGATCCCACATAGGGCCCGACCACCTCGGAGACATAGATCTCGCCGGGCTTGAGCTTCTTCAGTTCGGCGAAATAGCCTTCCGCCTTGCACCAGGTGTTGTCCCGGAGCGAAACGTCGCGCAACTGCCGCGGCAAAAGCGGCGTGGCGGAGACCTTGAGCGTCTCGCGGCCTTCCGTGTCCAGGTACGTAATCTCGTGGTAGAGGGGGCGTGGCAGACTCGCCTGGACGGATTCTTTGGGCCGGGAATGAAAGTCCTGCCGGTTCTCGTCGTTGCTCGGCGTTGCGGTTTGCGACGCGGGCCGCGGCCTCTCGGCGGGCTCCCATCGCTTGCCGTCGGCCGCCAACTGCCATTGGCCGATCTCGGTCAGGTTGCGTTTGCGACTTTCGAGGAAAGTCCGGTAGAGGCGCTCGCTCGGCGCGAGTTGGGCGGCGAGAATGATGTCCCGGTCGCGATCGTAGAGAAAGCTGGCGACCGCCCGTGCGGTATCGGTGGTCAGGCGCTCCAGCTCTTCCCGCGCGCGGTCATCGAGTGCCTTCACGGACGCTTTCGAGAAGTCGGCGCCCATTTCGGTGACCGTGCTGCGAACGTCGCCGGTGAGCTGCTCGGTGCGCTCCGCCAGGCTGTTCCCAAGGCGCGCGACGCCCGCCCAGGCCAACAGCGCCAGCAAAACCAGCGGCACCACCTTGATGACCACGAAAAGCGCGATCAGCTTGGCGCGAATGCCCAGCTTCGTGAGGTCCATGCCGGCCAAAAACTTCATCATGTCTCCAGAGGGTCGGCCGGCCACCGCGACGCTCTTC
>JBAWHH010000774.1:0-2129 GCA_049593715.1 Rhodocyclaceae bacterium | reverse complement strand
ATCGCCACCGCCAACATTGGCTGCCTGAGCCATCTTGCCGCCGGTGCGACCCTGCCCGTCAAACACTGGATCGAACTGATCGATCAGCGTCTTGGCACCTGAGCCGGCGTCGCCCTCGCTCGTCGCTGGCGGAGTAGGCTAGGGCTACTTTGCGGATTTCCACGACGATTTTTGCCGATGAGTCCACGCCCTGGGTTAGAATGCGCGGTTTTTCCACCTTGCTCCACCGGGATCGCATGCCGGGGGGCTGAACCCAAAAGGAGTCTTCATGCGGCATTACGAAATCGTTTTTATCGTCCATCCGGACCAGTCCGAGCAGGTGCCGGCCATGATCGAGCGCTACCGCGCGCTCGTGGCTACCCGCAACGGACAGATCCATCGCCTGGAAGACTGGGGCCGCCGCCAGATGGCTTACCCGATCCAGAAGATCCATAAAGCGCACTACGTACTCATGAACATCGAGTGCGACGGCGAAACGCTCAACGAGCTGGAGCACGCCTTCAAGTTCAACGATGCGGTTCTGCGTCACCTCACCATCAAGATGCGCAATGCGGTGACCACGCCTTCTCCCATGATGAAAGACGAGAAGTCCAAGTCGCTGACGCCTGCGCCTGCCGCCGCCGAGAAACCGGCCGAACAGCCGGTGGCTGAAAAGCCGGCCGAACAGCCGGCCGCCTGACGAGCGCTTGGACGGGCAGCCCCGCAACGAAGTGGCGATCGCCGGCCAGTTGATCGAGCGCGGTGCCCTGAGGCACACGCCCGCCGGACTGCCGGTGCTGAATTTCACGCTGAGGCATGCCTCCCGCCAATTGGAGGCGGGAAAAGAGCGCAGCGTGGAGTGCGAAATTCAGGCGGTGGCGCTGGGGCAGCCGGGCGAAATGATTGCCGCGGCGCCCATCGGCAGCGGACTGGCATTGGGCGGCTTTCTCACCGCCAAGAGCTTGCGCAGCCGCCAGCCCGTCTTGCATGTGACGCAAATCGAATTTTTGGAAGGACACGAAAATGGCATTCAGACCGAAGAAGACGTTCAACAAGAAGAAAGATGACCGCGGTTCCCGCGGCATGTTCAAGCGGCGCAAGTATTGCCGCTTCTCCGCTGAGAAGATCCTGTGGATCGACTACAAGGATGTCGACCTGCTGAAGGACTTCATCACCGAGAACGGCAAGATCATGCCGGCGCGTATCACCGGCACCCGCACCGGCTACCAGCGCCAGCTTTCCACGGCCATCAAGCGCGCCCGTTTTCTGGCGCTGATGCCCTACACTGATCTGCACTGAGGAGCAGCACCATGCAAGTGATTCTGATGGAACGGGTGCTCAACCTCGGCGATCTCGGGGACGTGGTCAATGTCAAGCCCGGCTACGCCCGCAACTTCCTCATTCCCCAGGGCAAGGCCAAGCGCGTCACGCCGGAAAATCTGGCGGACTTTGAAAAGCGCCGTGCCGGACTCGAAGCGGCCCAGGCGGAAAAACTGACTGGTGCACGCGAACTGGCCGCCAAGCTGGAAGGCATGGTCGTCACCGTGACGCGTAAGGCGGGCATCGACGGCCGGTTGTTCGGCTCGGTGACGAACATAGACATCACCGATGCGCTGGCGCTCCAGGGCGTGACGGTGGAGCGTTCATCAGTTCGTCTGCCCGAAGGCCCCCTCAAGCAAATCGGTGACAACCCAGTTCAGGTTGCGCTGCACAGCGACGTGGTGGCGACAATCACTGTTACGGTGATCGGCGAGCAGTAGACGCTTCCCGCGAGCGTTGCCGGAAAGGGCCGCTTTTGCGGCCCTTTTTCTTGTGCGCCCGGCACGGGCGCACTCCTGCGGCTGCAAGTCCCGCCGTAAGTTGATCACAGCGAACGAAGCGAAGCGCAACTGCATGAGGGTGACCGAGTGTGGGGAGGAAGCGTAGAGCGTAGCTGCGAGCCGATGAACAAGAACCGGATAGAAGGCGCTGCCGAGCAGGGTGAGCGGGCATGTAACCGCCGAAGCTCTCGTGATCAAGGCGAGGCGGCGTAGATCCGGCGGTTGTGCAGCGAAGGAGTGTGTTCTTACCCGGTGAGATCTCGCCTTGTGCCTGAAAGGGCGACGGAGGTCGCAAGACCCACGGAGCGAGAAGTCAGCAGAGGCCATAGT
>JBAWHH010000773.1:0-20386 GCA_049593715.1 Rhodocyclaceae bacterium | reverse complement strand
GGTTTGCGCGGGGTAGTGCCGCGCAACGCGCATCAGCGCTACCGCGGCTTCGACGCGGATGGCACGCCCATCGACCGCACGGTGAGCGGCTTCCATGCGCGGGTGGTGCAGCATGAGTGCGACCACCTGGACGGTATCCTCTATCCGATGCGGATCCGGGACTTCTCCCGCTTCGGCTTCATCGACGCCCTGTTTCCAGATACGCCGGCGCCGCTGGCGGAGTGAGCAACGTTGCCGGCCCGGGTGTTTTCGCCGGTCTAGACCGCCAGCGCCTCCAGCAATTCCTGTTCGAGCCGGAGCAGGGTGCTGGTCTTGGCGAGTTCGCTGCCGCTGATCAGGAACGTGTCTTCCACCCGCTCACCGAGGGTGGTGATCTTTGCCGTCAGCACGTCGATGTGGTGGCGGGCCAGGATCTGGGCAACGTAGAACAGGAGTCCGGGCCGATCCGCCGCCTTGACCGTCATGATGTGGTGGTTGCCCCGCTCGTCCGGACGAATCTGCACTTCCGGCGTGATGGGAAAGTGGCGCACCAGGCGTGAAAGGCGGCCGGCAGTGGGTTGGTCGGGCACCGCCACGGTCTTCAGCCGCTCCGCCAGTTCGTGCTCGATGAGACCGATGGTGTCGCGGTAGTTCGCCTGATGCCCCGGGTCGAGCAGGTAGAAGCTGTCCAGGGCATAGCCGTGGCGCGTCGTGTGGATCTTGGCGTCGGCGATGCTGTAGCCGAGCCGGGCGAAGAAACCGCACAGCCGCTCGAACAGTTCGGGTTGGTCCGGCACGTAAACCATGACCTCCAGCCCTTCGCCAATGTGGCTGATGCGCGCCTTGACGATGGGTTCATCCGCTTTCGGCCGGTAAAAGATGTTGCGCGTGTGCCACGCGATTTCCTGGGCGTCATGGCGCAGGAAATAGACCGTATCGAGCTGGCGCCAGAACTGGGATTCCACGCCGGGCATCAGGCCGTAGAACCGCATTACGCGCCGCGCGTCTTCCTGCCGCTCCTCCAGGCCCACGGCGTCCAGCGGGGCCGATCCCTGGAGCAGGCGCAAGGTTAGGCGGTAGAGATCCTCCAGCAGCTTGCCTTTCCAGGCGTTCCACACCTTGGGACTGGTGCCACGGATGTCCGCATGGGTGAGCAGGTAGAGGGCGGTGAGCCGCCGCTCCGTCTGCACGATGGCGGCGAAACGACGGATGACCTCCTGATCGCCCAGGTCCTGTTTCTGCGCCACGGCGGACATGGTGAGGTGGTGTTCCACCAGAAACACCACGAGATCGGTGTCTTCCTCTTCGATGCCGTGCTGGCGACAGAATTCGAGCGCATCGCGCTTGCCCAGGCGGGAGTGGTCTCCGCCGCGGCCTTTGGCGATGTCGTGGAACAGGGCGGCAATGTAGATCAGCCAAGGTTTGGCGAAACCGGTGATCAACTGGCTGCAATAGGGATACTCGTGGGCAAACTCCGGCATGGGGAAGCGGCGCAAATTGCGCAGCACCTGCAGGATGTGCTGGTCCACGGTGTAGACGTGGAACAGGTCGTGCTGCATCTGCCCGACGATGCGCCCGAATGCCGGCAGGTAGCGGCCGAGAATGCCCCACTGGTTCATGCGGCGGAACTCGTGCAGCAGGCCCCGCTTCTGCAGGAACAGGCTGAGGAACAGTTCGCGATGGGCCGGATTGCGGCGATAGGCGACGTCGATCAGGCTGCGCGCGCGCCATAGGGAGCGCAGGGTGCGCGCGGTCATCCCGGTCAGCTCGGAATGCTGCTGCAGGATGCGGAAACTCTCCAGGATCGCGGCCGGTTGCTTCTCGAAGACGTCTTCGCTACGCACGTCCAGGAGTTCCCGCACCGCCTGGAAGCGCTCGTTGATCACGATGGCGATGTTGGTCGGACCGGGAGACAGCATGGCCCCCAGGTTCTGCAGCAGGATGGTATTGAGCTGGGTGACGACCTTCGCATTGCGGAAGTAGCGCTGCATCAGCACCTCGCTGGCGCGCTTGGCTTCGTTCTCGCGGCAGCCGCAGGCCGCCGCGAGGGCTTCCTGATGATCGAAAATGAGCCGGTCTTCGCGCCGCCCGGCGATCAGGTGCAGGCGGATGCGGACATTGCGCAGAAAGTTCTCGGTGCGCACGAGTTGCACCATTTCCGCGCGAGTGATGAGGCCGTGGCGCGGCAGGTCGGCCCAGGTGGAACCCAGGCCGGCCGCGCGGCTGATCCACAGCACGTTCTGCAGGTCGCGCAGCCCGCCCGGACTGTCCTTGCAGTTGGGTTCGAGGCTGTAGGGCGTGTCGTTGTAGCGCGCGTAGCGCTCTTCCTGCTCCAGCCGCTTGGCGGTGTAGAAGTCCAGCGGGTCGATCTGGCTCTGGAGTTGGGCGGTGAACTCGTTGAACAGTTTGCGGCTGCCGACGAGAAAGCGCGCTTCCAGCAGGTTGGTCTGGACGGTGATGTCCTTGGCGGCTTCGTCCAGGCACTCGTCCACCGTGCGCACCGCGTGGCCGACGTCCAGGCCGATGTCCCAGGTCAGGCTGACGAACTGCTCCAGCCGCGACTCGACCGGCAGGTTGACCTGGTCGGGAATTAACAGCAGCAGATCAACGTCGGATCGCGGATAGAGTTCGCCCCGGCCGTAGCCGCCGACCGCGACGAGCGCGAGGTTGGGGGGCATGCCTACCCGGTTCCACAATGATCGCAGAACCTCGTCCACGAGGCGGCAGCGGCCCCGCAGCATCACGTTGGCGTCGTTGCCGCTTTCGTAGGTGCCGCGCAGTTCAGCTTGACCCTGCTGCAGCCTGTTCCGCAGTTCCGCGATCAGGCTGCGCCCATCGCTGGCCGCAGGCGCGAGGACGTCCACGTCAGTCAGGCGGGCAGGACGGGGCGCGGCGGACTGCCCGCCGATAGGGTCATCACCTCGTAGCCGCTATCCGTGACCAGTATCGTATGTTCCCACTGGGCGGACAGGCTGCGGTCCTTGGTCACGATGGTCCAGCCATCGGGCAGTTCGGAGATGGCCGCCTTGCCGGCGTTGATCATCGGCTCGATGGTAAAGGTCATGCCCGCGACGAGTTCGATCCCCGATCCGGCGCGGCCATAGTGGAGTACCTGCGGTTCTTCGTGAAACTTCCGGCCGATGCCGTGGCCGCAGAATTCCCGTACCACGGAAAAACTGTTCTTCTCCGCGTGTTTCTGGATGGCGTGGCCGATGTCGCCCAGGTGTGCGCCGGGTCGCACCTGCTCGATGCCGAGCCATAGGCACTCCAGGGTGACGACGCACAGCCGCTTGGCCAGGATGGGTCCCTCGCCGCCAACGATGAACATCCGGCTGGTGTCCCCGTGGTAGCCGTCCTTGATGACGGTGATGTCGACGTTGACGATGTCGCCTTTCTTGAGCGTCTTTTCAGACGGCACGCCGTGGCAGACCTGATGATTGATCGAGGTGCAGATCGACTTCGGGTAAGGCTTGTAGCCGGCGGGGGCGTAGTTCAGCGGCGCCGGGACGCAGCCCTGCACGTCGACCATGTACTCGTGGCAGAGACGGTCGAGTTCGTTCGTCGTCACCCCCGGCCGAACGTGCGGATCGATGAAATCCAGCACTTCCGCCGCCAGCCGACCGGCTATCCGCATCTTTTCGATGTCTTCGGGGGTCTTCAGGTTGATGCTCATGGGGTTGAGGGGCTGCAAACACATAAGCCTAGCCGATTAGGTTCAGAGAGGCAATTTGTCGCCCCGCGCGGGCCCTGCCCTACAGCGGTTGCGCTTGAGCCCAAGTGGCTGAACCGCTTATAATCCGCCGCTTGTCCGCGCCGGGTGTACCGGCGGGACAAAATCCTCACGCCCGCGTATGAACAGGGTCCGCGCAAGCGGTAGATGCGGTCGGGCGGCGGTCAAACCCTATTCGGAGAAATCTGCAATGTCAGCAACGATGCGTCAAATGCTCGAGGCGGGGGTCCATTTCGGCCACCAAACCCGTTTTTGGAATCCGAAGATGGCTCCCTACATCTTCGGTCATCGCAACAAGATCCACATCATCAATCTGGAAAAGACCCTGGCCAAATACCAGGAGGCGATGCATTTTGTGCGCCGCATGGCGGCCAACAAGGGAACCATTCTTTTTGTCGGCACCAAGCGCCAGGCGCGCGAGATCGTGCGCGAAGAGGCGATTCGTGCCGGTGCGCCCTACGTGGATGAGCGGTGGCTGGGTGGCATGCTCACCAACTTCAAGACCGTCAAGCAATCCACCAAGCGGCTGAAAGATCTGGATCAGATGGCGGACGACGGATCTTTGGAGCGCCTGTCCAAGAAAGAGGCGCTGACGCTGCAGCGCGAGCGCGCCAAGCTGGAAAAGAGCCTTGGCGGCATCAAGGATATGCCCAGCTTGCCCGATGCGCTGTTCGTGATCGACGTCGGCTATCACAAGATCGCCATTACCGAAGCCAAGAAATTGGGTATCCCCGTGGTGGCGGTTGTGGACACCAACCATTCGCCCGAAGGCATTAGTCACGTCATTCCCGGCAATGACGATTCCAGCAGGGCCATCCGCCTCTATGCGCGGGGCGTGGCCGATGCGATCCTCGAAGGCCACAATCAGACGGTGCAGGAACTGGTGGCGGCTGTGTCTGACGATTTCGTCGAAGTGGAAGACGAGGGTGCAGGCTCCGCCGCCTGACGTACAGGGGCGGCGATGTGCCGCCCGCGATATCGATTTGGGAATTCAGGAGTGAGCATGGCGGAAATTACCGCGGGCATGGTGAAGGATCTGCGCGAGAAGACCGACGCGCCGATGATGGAATGCAAGAAGGCCCTGACCGAGGCCAACGGCGACATGGACAAGGCCGAGGAAATCCTGCGCGTCAAGCTGGGTAGCAAAGCGGCGAAAGCGTCGGCCCGCGTGGCCGCCGAAGGTGTGGTTGGCGTAAGCATCGCTGCGGACGGCAAACTCGGTGCCATCGTCGAAGTCAATTGCGAGACCGACTTCGTTGCGAAGAACGACGATTTCCTCGGTTTTGTGCGGGATCTGGCGGCCCTCGTCGTGTCCGGCAATCCGGCCGATGTGGCAGCCCTGTCCGCGCTTTCGCTCGGTGGATCCACCGTCGATGCAGTGCGTACTGCCCTGGTGGGCAAGATCGGCGAGAACATGTCGATTCGCCGGTTCGCCCGCATCGAGGCCAAAGGGGCGCTGTCCAGCTACGTCCACGGCGGTTCGAAGATCGGTGTTCTGGTCGATCTGGTTGGCGGCGATGAAGCGCTGGGCAAGGACATCGCAATGCACGTTGCTGCGAGCAAACCGGTAGCGCTGGCAAAGGAAGAAGTGCCTGCGGAGTTGATCCAGAAAGAGCGCGATGTCGCAGCGGCCAAGGCGGCGGAATCCGGCAAACCTGCGGATATCGTGGCCAAGATGGTGGAAGGTGGCGTGCAGAAGTTCCTCAAGGAGGTCACGCTGCTGGGCCAGCCGTTCGTCAAGGACGACAAGCAGACCATTGAAGCGCTCCTGAAGTCCAAGGGTGCCTCTGTGGCGTGTTTCAAGCTCTACGTCGTCGGCGAAGGCATGGAAAAGCGCAGCAACGATTTCGCCGCTGAAGTGGCAGCCCAGGCTGCGGCGGCTGCAGCCCGCTGAGCCGCTGAGACATGGTTGACGCCACGGGGTCTCAGGACCGGCCCCTCGCGGAGTCCCGCAAGCCGGTATTTCACCGCGTTTTGCTCAAGCTTTCTGGCGAAGCGCTTATGGGCGAGGACGCTTACGGCATCAATCGCGACATGCTTGGGCGCGTCGTTGCAGAGATTGGTGCCGTGGCGGCCCTCGGCGTCGAAGTCGCGGTGGTTATCGGCGGTGGCAATATTTTCCGCGGTGTTGCGGGAACGGCCACCGGCATGGACCGGGCGACTGCCGACTACATGGGCATGCTGGCCACGGTAATGAACGCCATGGCCCTTGGCGACGCCATGCGCAGCCAGGGTATCAACGCCCGGGTGCAGTCTGCCCTCAATATCGAGCAGGTGGTGGAGCCTTATATCCGGGGCAAAGCCATTCGCTACCTTGAAGAAGGCAAGGTGGTGATTTTTGCCGCCGGAACGGGCAATCCCTTTTTCACGACCGACACTGCGGCCGCTCTGCGGGGTTCGGAAATCGGGGCTGAGATCGTCATCAAGGCGACCAAAGTGGACGGGGTGTACACCGCCGACCCGTGCAAAGACGCTTCAGCGACCCGCTACGCGCGCGTCAGCTTCGATGAGGCCATCACCCGCGACCTGAAAGTCATGGATGCCACCGCTTTAGCCCTGTGCCGCGACCAGAAGCTCCCGATCAACGTTTTCAGCATCTTTCGGCCCGGCGCGCTGCGGCGCGTGATCATGGGTGAAGACGAAGGAACGATGGTTTATTGTTGAGGTGGCTCATGATTGTTGCTGAGTTGAAGAAAACCACGGAACAGAAGATGCAGAAGTCGCTCGATGCCCTCAAGCACGATCTGCAGAAGATCCGCACCGGTCGTGCCCACACCGGTCTGCTGGATCACATCCACGTCGACTACTACGGTACGTCGATGCCGGTGAACCAGGTGGCCAACATCACGCTGCTGGATGCCCGGACCATCGGTGTCCAGCCGTGGGAGAAGAAGATGTCGTCCACGGTGGAAAAAGCGATCCGGGATTCGGATCTCGGCCTGAATCCGTCCAGCCAGGGGGACCTGATCCGCGTTCCGATGCCGCCGCTGACGGAAGAGCGCCGCCGCGACCTCATCAAGGTCGTGCGCCACGAAGGCGAGAACGCCAAGGTGGCCGTGCGAAATCTGCGCCGGGATGCCATTCATACGCTCAAGGAAGCGATGAAAAACAAGGAAATCTCGGAAGACGACGAGCATCGCGCGCAGGACGATATGCAGAAGCTCACCGACCGCTACGTTGCCGAAGTCGACAAGGCCCTGGCGGCCAAAGAGGCCGACCTGATGGCGGTGTGAGTCTCTCCGCCCGTTGTCCCGGCGGCAGAAGTTCGCCGCCTCCATGGGAACTCCGTCAATGACGCGATTCGTCAGTTCCACCCGTGCCATCCCCGAGGTGGGCGACATGCCTCGGCACGTCGCATTCATCATGGATGGAAATGGTCGTTGGGCGCGGCGGCGTTTTCTTCCCCGCATCGCAGGCCACAAGCGCGGTGTGGAGTCCGTCCGGACCATGGTGGAAGCGTGCATCGAGCGCGGAATTCCTTATCTGACACTGTTTGCGTTCAGTTCCGAGAACTGGCGTCGGCCCCAGGACGAAGTGCTATTCCTGATGCAACTGTTCATGCGGGCGCTGAACGACGAAGTGGTCAAGCTCCACGAAAGCCAGATCCGCTTTCGCGTCATCGGCGACCTTTCGCGGTTCGATGCGCCCTTGGTGGAACTGATTGAGGGTGCCGAGAAGCTCACGTCCGACAATGACCGGCTGACGCTGACAGTGGCGGCAAACTATGGCGGCCGTTGGGACATTCTGCAGGCCGCCGAGAAGATGCTGGCAGCCCACCCGGAGAGGCGCGGCGAGTTCAAGGAAGAGGATCTCCAGGTCCATTTGTCCATGAACTACGCGCCGGAGCCCGATCTGTTCATCCGTACCGGCGGGGAGCAGCGGATCAGCAATTTCCTCCTCTGGCAGTTGGCCTATACGGAACTTTACTTCACTGACCTTCTGTGGCCGGAATTCGACGCGGCGGCGCTCGACGATGCGATACGGTCTTATCGCAAGCGGGAACGGCGTTTCGGCCGTACCAGCGAACAACTCGTCTCTTCCAGGGATGGGCAGAAGCCCGCAGAAGGCGCCGTCGAGGGCGCGCCCACTTCGTCGGAGAATCATGCTTAAAGCGCGAGTGCTGACAGCCTTGGCGCTGCTCGGTGCTTTGCTCCTCGCGCTGTTCCTCCTGCCAGAAGCGGGCTGGGCATTCATCGTCGCCGCACTGGTCGGCGTGGCGGGATGGGAGTGGGGGGGGCTGGCGGGTTTCGACCGCGTCGCCAGGGTCGCCTATGGCGCGTCTCTCTCCGCGGTTGTCGTCGTCCTTACGCTGATCCGCATCGATGCCAGCGCTTTGCCTTGGGTGCTGTATGGCTTGGCCTGTGCCTTCTGGTTGGCGGCTGTCCCCGCATGGTTGGTACGAAAATGGCGCCTCGCCAATCCCCTCGTGGGAGCGCTGGTCGGGGCGCTGGTGTTGGTTCCCCCCGGGTTCGCCATGCTGCAGTTGCGTGCGCTCAGTCCTCTGCTGCTGTTGGCGGTACTGTCGGCCGTCTGGGTGGCCGACATCGCGGCGTATTTTTCCGGCAGGGCGTTTGGCCGTAACAAACTGGCGCCGCAGATCAGTCCCGGAAAAACCTGGGAGGGGGCGGCAGGCGCAGTTGTCGGTGTCGTCGGCTATTACTTTCTGCTGGCGGCAGCGTTCAAGCCCGCAGGTCTCGGCGAGGGGGTCTTATGGCCGGTGGTGGCCTTGGCCTTGTTCACCGCCGTGAGCATCTGCGGCGATCTGTTTGAATCATTGCTCAAACGCCAGGCCGGCGTGAAGGACTCCGGGCAAATGCTGCCCGGCCATGGCGGAATCCTGGACCGGATCGACAGCCTTACCTCCACGCTGCCGTTCGTCGGCTTGGTTGTCCTATCGTGGCGAGGTTAGCGAATCATGAGTGAGAAGAAGCAGAATCTGACCGTTCTGGGGGCGACGGGGTCGATCGGTGTCAGTACGCTGGACGTGGCAGCACGCCATCCGGACCGATTCAAGATCGTTGCACTTTCGGCCCACCGCCAGACAGAGCGCCTGTACGAACAGTGTCTCGCGTTTGGCCCGAAGTACGCCGTGGTCGGCAATCCCTCGGAGGCAGATGGCCTTCAAACTCGCTTGCGCGCGGTGGGTTGTGCTACCGAAGTCTGGTCCGGCAAGCTCGCCCTGGAGCGCATCGCCAGCTTGCCGGAAGTGGATACCGTCATGGCCGCCATCGTCGGCGCTGCGGGCCTGCCTCCGGCCCTGGCTGCCGCTCGGGCGGGAAAGAAGGTCCTGCTCGCCAACAAGGAGGCCCTCGTCATGGCAGGGGCCGTGTTCATGGCCGAAGTGGCGCGCCACGGCGCCACGTTGCTGCCCATCGACAGTGAACACAACGCCATATTCCAGTCCCTGCCCGCGGGTTTCGCCGGCGATTACGAGCATGCTGGGGTGACCCGCATTCTGCTTACCGCTTCGGGTGGTCCCTTCCGCGAAACGCCGATTTCGGTGCTGAGCGACGTTACCCCCGATCAAGCCTGCGCCCATCCCAACTGGGTGATGGGACGGAAGATCTCGGTCGATTCGGCGACGATGATGAACAAGGGGCTCGAAGTGATCGAGGCCCACTGGTTGTTCGGTGCCAGCCCGGAGCGGATCGAGGTGGTCATCCATCCACAGAGCGTGATCCACTCGATGGTTGAGTACGCCGATGGTTCGGTGATTGCGCAACTGGGCAATCCGGATATGCGCACCCCCATCGCCCATGCCATGGCCTATCCGGAGCGCATCGACGCCGGGGTGCGGCGCCTCGATCTCGCGACGATCGGCCGCCTGACCTTCGAGCGCCCCGACGAGGCGCGTTTCCCTTGTCTTGGGCTCGCTTACCGGGCGCTCCACGCGGGCGGTACCGCTCCAGCGGTGCTGAACGCCGCCAATGAGGTCGCCGTTGCCGCCTTCCTTGCCGGCGACCTGCCCTACATGTCCATCTCCAGCGTGATCGAAGATTCCCTCGATCAACTGCCTGCGGAAACCGTGCATAGCCTGGATCAGGTGCTGGACGCCGACGCCCGAGCGCGCGAGGCTGCGGCCAGGTCCGTCGCCCGCCGGCGGCGCGCCGCCTCATGAGTTTTTTTTGGTATCTCGGTGCTTTCGCCCTTGCCCTGGGCGTTCTCATCGTTGTTCATGAGCTTGGTCATTACCTCGTGGCCCGCGCGGCGGGCGTGAAGGTTCTGCGCTTTTCGGTCGGATTCGGCAAGCCGCTGTTCGCGCGGCGCGTCGGGGCCGATGGCACGGAATGGGCAATTGCGGCGTTTCCCTTGGGCGGCTACGTCAAGATGCTGGACGAGCGGGAAGATCCCGTCCCCGCCGCCGAACTCCACCGTGCGTTCAACCGCCAGAACGTTTGGAAACGCATCGCCATCGTGTCGGCGGGGCCAGTGGCGAACCTGCTCCTTGCGATTGCCCTTTACTGGGGGCTTTACCTGTACGGCGTTCAGGAAGTGCGGCCCTTGACCGGCGCGCCGCCGGCCGGTTCGATGGCGGAGGCTGCGGGGATCGCCGAAGGCGAACTGGTGGTCCGAGTCAACGGAAAGCCTGTCCAGACGTGGCAGGAATTGCGCTGGGAACTCACGCAGCTCGCGCTGCAAAAGGTGCCGGTGCGCCTCGAGACCGCCAATGAGCAGCGCGAAATCGTATTCCGCAACTTGGATCTCTCCAGGATCGATGGCGGTGATCTGGACAGTGACTTGCTCAACCGGATCGGATTGAAGCTGGCGCGCCCCAACCTGCCGGCCATCATCGGCAAAGTGGCCGCCGGCAGCGTGGCAGAGGGAGCAGGAATGCAGGAGGGCGACCGCGTCGTTGCCGCGGACGGCAAACCCGTTGCCACCTGGCTCGATGTCGTCGGTACCATCCGCGCCGCCCCGGGCCGTCCGCTGGTTCTGGAGTGGCTCCGTGGCGAGCGGCGTTACGTCGAGACCGTGGTTCCGGACGAGGTCAGCGAAAAAGGTGCTCGGGTCGGGCGAATCGGGGTTGCTGTCCGCGATGATCCCGAAGTGCGGGAGAAGATGCTGACGCTCGTCCGTTATGGCCCGCTGGACGGTCTGCTGAAAGCGACCGAGCAGACCTGGGATACGGCCATTTTCAGCCTAAAGATTTTTGGCCGCATGTTGATGGGCGAAGTGTCCTGGCGCAACCTCAGCGGGCCCGTGACAATCGCCGATTACGCCGGCCAGTCGGCACAGATGGGACCGAGCTACTATCTGCGCTTTCTGGCGGCCATCAGCATCAGCCTGGGCGTACTCAACCTGCTCCCCATCCCAATCTTGGACGGCGGACACTTGATGTATTATATGGTTGAGATAATTAAGGGCGGGCCCCTGTCTGAGCGGGCCATGGAAATTGGGCAACAAGTCGGTCTCGCGTTGCTCATGATGTTGATGGCCTTTGCCCTTTACAACGACTTCAATCGCCTCCTTTCCGGTTAGACCGATGACAAAAAAGCTGATTTCAGGGCTGCTGTGCGCGCTTTTTGCCTCGGGGGCCGTTGCGTTCGAGCCGTTCGTAATCAAAGACATTCGTGTGGAGGGGATTCAGCGCACGGAAGCGGGGACGGTCTTCAGCTACCTCCCGGTGAAGGTCGGCGACACAATGACCGACGACAAAGCCGCTGAAGCGATCAAGGCGCTCTTTGGGACGGGCTTTTTCAAGGACGTTCGCATTGAGGTGAGCGAGGGCGTGGTGGCGGTGCTTGTGGAAGAACGGCCAGCCATCGGGGCCGTCGATTTCGTCGGCGTGAAGGAGTTCGACAAGGACGCGCTCAAGAAGGGATTGAAGGATGTCGGGCTCGCGGAGTCGCGGATCTTTGATCGTGCCTTGCTGGACAAGGCCGAGCAGGAACTCAAGCGCCAATACCTGAGCCGCGGCAAGTATGCGGTCGAAATCACCACCACGGTGACGCCTCTGGAGCGCAATCGGGTGGGGATCAACTTCACGGTGGACGAGGGCGAAGTCGCCAAGATCAAGCAGATCAGCATCGTCGGCAACGAGGCCTTTTCCGAGAAGGATCTGCTGAAGCAATTTACCTTGACCACGCCGGGTTTGCTGACCTGGTACACCAAGAACGACCAATACTCCAAGCAAAAGCTGTCGGGCGACCTGGAGACCCTGCGTTCTTACTACCTCGATCGCGGCTACCTGGAGTTCAATATCGACTCCACCCAGGTATCGATCACCCCGGACAAGCAGGATATCTACGTCACGGTCAGCGTTACCGAGGGCTCGCGTTATACGGTTTCCGACGTCAAGCTGGCGGGAGAACTGATCATTCCGGAGGCCGAGTTGCGCAGCCTGGTCAAGGTCAAGCCGGGCGACGTCTTCTCCCGCGAGGCACTGACTGAGTCTTCCAAAGCCATCAGCGATCGTCTCGGCAATGATGGCTACGCCTTCGCCAACGTCAATGCCCAGCCCGAATTGGACAAGGAGAAGCGTGAGGTGGCCTTTACCATCTTCGTCGACCCGGGCCGCCGTGTCTATGTGAACCGAATCAGCGTGACGGGCAATACGCGAACGCGGGACGAGGTGGTGCGGCGCGAGATGCGCCAGATGGAGGGCGCCTGGTACGACGCAGAAAAGATCAACAAATCGCGTACACGAGTGGACCGCCTCGGACATTTCAAGGAAGTGACCGTCGAAACACCCGCTGTGCCGGGGACCACCGATCAGGTCGACGTCAACGTCAACGTCGAAGAAAAGCCCACCGGCAACCTTCTACTCGGCGCGGGCTTCTCCAGTTCGGAAAAGCTGGTGCTTTCCGGTTCGATTACGCAGAACAACCTGTTCGGCAGCGGCAATGCGCTTTCGCTCCAGGTGAACAGTGGTCGGGTCAATAAGGTCTATTCGCTTTCCTACACCGAGCCCTACTGGACGGTGGACGGCGTGAGCCGCGGAATTGACCTTTACCATCGCAACGTCGATCCGACTTCTCTTTCCGTCGGCTACTACAAGACGTCTTCCACGGGTGCTGGCCTGCGATTCGGCCTGCCGATCGCCGACGACGATTCACTGAATTTCGGACTTTCCTACGACGTGACTACGGTCAGTACCGACAGCACCAGTCCGAGGCGCTATCGGGACTTTGTCAGTCAGTTCGGGGAACGAAATTCGACGCTGCTTTCCACCGTGGGCTGGGCGCGGGATGGCCGCGACAGCTTCACTTGGCCGACCAAAGGCTCCTACCACCGTGCGGTGGGCGAACTGTCGCTACCCGGGGGGGATCTCAAGTATTACCGTGCCTCCTACCAATACCAGCGTTTCTTCCCCTTCGGCAAAGACTACGCGCTGATGCTGAATGGGGAAGTCGGATACGCCAAGGGGTACGGCAACGACGCGCTGCCATTCTTCAAGAACTTCTACGCTGGCGGGATCGGTTCGGTCCGCGGTTACGAGACGGCGTCGCTCGGTCCGCGTGATCTCAACTCCGACGGTTCCATTTCCGACGACGCGTTGGGCGGCAATCGCAAATTCGTCGCCAACGCAGAGTTCCTGTTCCCGATGCCGGGCATGGGGCAGGACCGATCCGTACGCCTGGGGGCGTTCCTCGACGCCGGCCAGGTTTGGGGCGAGGGGGAAAAGGCCAGCTTCGGCGATCTGCGCTACAGCACCGGGATTTCCGTTGCGTGGAATTCGCCCGTTGGACCACTGAAATTCAGCATCGCTCAGCCGCTCAAGAAGAAGTCGGAAGATCGCTTGCAGCGCTTCCAGTTCCAGCTCGGCACGACATTCTAGATTCGCAATTTCATCGAGGGAAAAATGATCCAGAAATTCGGTTTGATATTGGCATCGGCTGCACTGCTGGCAGCGGCGGGTCCGGTGGCGGCCGAGGTCAAGATCGGCTTCGTCAATTCGGACCGCCTGATGCGTGATGCCGCTCCGGCGGTCAAAGCGCAGAAGAAGCTGGAGAAAGAGTTCGAGAAGCGCGAACAGGAGCTGCAGAAGACCGCGAAACAGTTGCAGGCGATGCAGGACAGCCTGGAAAAGAACGGCGTCACCATGGGTGAAAGCGAACGCAAGAACAAGGAACGCGAATTCAACGACCTGAATCGCGAATTCCAGCGTCGCCAGCGCGAGTTCCGCGAAGACCTCAATCAGCGCCGCAACGAAGAACTGTCGTCGGTGATCGAGCGCGCCAACAAGGTGATCAAGCTGATTGCCGAACAGGAAAAGTTCGACATCATTCTGCAGGATGCTGTTTACGCCAATCCCCGCATCGACATCACGGAGAAAGTGATCAAGTCTCTGGCCGACGCGCCGGCCGGCGGAAAGTAGGTTCCCCATGCCTTCGGGCGACGGTCTGACCCTCGATGAGATCGTTGCCCGATTGGGAGGGGAACTGCGCGGGCAGGGCTCGTTCAGGGTTTCCCAGGTCGCCACGCTGCAGAATGCCGGGCCGGAGCATATTTCTTTCCTGGCCAATCCCAAGTATCGGGCCCACCTGAACTCGACCAGGGCCGGGGCCGTCGTGTTGCCGCCCTCGGCCGCCGGCGATTTCGCGGGCACGGCGATACTGGTGCGGGATCCTTACCTCTACTTCGCCCGCGTCTCCCAACTACTGAACCCACCGCAACGTTTGGCCGAAGGTGTGCACCCGCGCGCGGTGGTGGATAGCGAATTGCCGGCTTCGGTTCGCGTCGGGCCGCGGGCGGTGATCGGCGCCAATGTCTGCATCGGGGAGAATGCTTCCATTGGCCCTGGCTGCGTCATCGGCAGTGGGGTAGAGATCGGTCCCGATGCCATTCTGCACGCGGCGGTCACCATTTATTCCGGCTGCCGTATCGGCGCGCGGGCGATCGTCCATTCCGGGGCCGTGATCGGCTCGGACGGTTTCGGCTTTGCGCGCGAGCAGGATGGAACCTGGTTCAAGATTCCGCAGATCGGGCGGGTGGTGGTCGGTGACGACGTAGAGATTGGCGCGAACACCACCATCGATCGCGGCGCCCTGGACGACACGATCATTGAAGATGGCGTCAAACTCGACAATCAGATACAGATCGGCCACAACTGCCGCATCGGCGCCCGAACGGCGATCGCCGGCTGTGTGGGTATCGCCGGTAGCACACAAATCGGCAGCCGCTGCCAGATCGGCGGCGCCGCGATGATCATCGGCCATCTGTCCATCGCCGACGACGTGATCATCACGGCCGGCAGTTTCGTCGGCAAATCGATCCCTGCTGCAGGCATGTACACCGGCCAGGTGCCATCCCAGCGCCACGAAGTCTGGCGCAAGAACTTTGCCCAGCTACGCCATCTCGACGCGCTGGCGGATAAAATTAGCGCCCTTGAAAATCGCTTGGGCGTAAGGGAGAAAAAATTGTGACCTCGATGGACATCCACCAGATCCTGGAGTACCTGCCGCATCGGTATCCATTCCTGCTAATCGATCGCGTCGTATCCATGGAGGTCGGGAAGTCGATTCACGCCTACAAGAACGTCACCTTCAACGAGCCGTTCTTCCAGGGGCATTTCCCTCATCATCCGATCATGCCCGGCGTGCTCATCATGGAGTCCTTGGCCCAGGCGGCGGGTGTGCTTTCGTTCAAGACGATCGGCGACAAACCGGATGAAGAGTCGGTTTTCTATTTCGTCGGTATCGACGGTGCGCGCTTCAAGCGCCCTGTGACTGCCGGGGACCAACTGCATCTGCACGTGGAATTGCTGCGTCAGATGCGCGGGGTCTTCAAATACAAGGCCGAAGCGCGCGTAGACGGCGAATTGGCGGCGGAGGCGGAACTGATGTGCGCCAAGAGGAAGCTTGCCTGACGGGCCGCTTTGCTCGCAAACGCAGTGAATCCGGCGCCATGATACATCCCACCGCAATCGTATCCTCCGGGGCGCGACTGGGCGACAACGTCTCCGTCGGCGCCTATTCGATCATCGGGGAACACGTCGAAATCGGGGACGGCACCTCAATCGGCCCCCATACGACCATCGCGGGGCGTACCCGCATCGGCCGCGACAACCGCATCTATCAGTTCTGTTCGATCGGCGAACCGCCCCAGGACAAGAAGTACGCGGGCGAGCCCACCGAGCTTCACATTGGCGACCGGAACACGATCCGGGAGTTCTGCACCCTCAATACGGGCACGGCGCAGGACGCCGGGGTGACGCGGGTTGGCGACGATAACTGGATCATGGCCTATGTACACATCGCCCATGATTGCCAGGTCGGCAGCAACGCGATTTTTGCCAACAGCACCCAACTTGCGGGTCACGTACATATTGGCGACTGGGCCATTCTCGGCGGGTTCACCGGGGTGCACCAGTTCGTTCGGGTCGGTGCCCACAGCTTCACCGCCGTCAGCACGGTGCTGCTGCAGGATCTACCGCCCTACGTCATGGCGGCGGGGAACACGGCACAGGCGCGCAGCATCAACGCCGAGGGTCTGAAGCGCCGCGGTTTCTCCCCCGACGCCGTGCAAGCGATTAAGCGCGCCTACAAGATTCTCTATCGCTCCGGCTTGACCCTGGATGAAGCTCGCGCCCAGATCGAGGCGGCCGCCAGTACGACGCCGGAACTGTGCCTTCTGGCGGACTTCCTGTCCGTTCCAGGCCGGGGCATCGTTCGCTAGCGGTGGCGGTGCCGATGCGTATCGCCATGGTGGCGGGTGAAGCGTCGGGCGATCAGCTCGGCGCCCATCTCATCGAGGCACTGAAACGCCATCTGCCCGAAGCCGAATTCTATGGAATTGGCGGCCCGAAAATGGTCTCCGCTGGTTTCGACGCCCTGTTTCCCGCCGAGGCGCTGGCGGTACGGGGCTACGTCGAGGTGCTGCGCCACTACCGCGGCATTGCCCGCATTCGCCGCGAACTGCGACGCCGATTGGTTCGCGACAAACCGGCGGCGTTCATCGGCATCGATGCGCCGGATTTCAACCTGGGCCTGGAAGGCAAGCTCAAGGCACGCGGCATTCCTGCCATTCATTACGTCAGCCCGTCCATATGGGCCTGGCGGGCCGGGCGCATCGACAAGATCGCGCAGTCCGTGACCCACATGCTGGCGCTGTTCCCGTTCGAACCGCGGATCTATGAAGAGAAGGGCGTTCCCGTAACCTACGTCGGCCATCCGCTGGCGGATGTGTTTCCGCTGGAGGTCAACGTGGCGGCGGCGCGCGAACGGGTGGGCATCCCGCTGACGCAGCCGGCGTTCGCCATTCTCCCCGGCAGCCGCCAGTCCGAACTGCAGTACATGGCAGAACTGCTCATCGAGACGGTTCGGCTGCTGAGCCAGCGTTTCCCCGATGCCGTGTTCCTCGTGCCCTTCGCAACGCGGGAAACGCGCAATCATTTCGTATCGGAGATGTATCGGCTCAAGGCCGGCGATCTGCCGATGAAGCTGCTGTTCGGCCACGCTCACGATGCCATGGCGGCTTCCAACGGCGTGCTGGTGGCCAGCGGCACCGCGACGCTGGAAGCCGCCCTGCTCAAGAAGCCCATGGTGATCGCCTATCGCATGGCGGCGGGTTCGTACCGCCTCATGCGCCGCATGGGCTACCTGCCGTACGTCGGCCTGCCGAATATCCTGGCGGGGCGTTTTGTCGTCCCTGAGTTTATCCAGGACGACGCTACGCCGCAGAATCTGGCTCAGGCCTTCGCCAATCTGGTTACCGATCCCGGCGTTTGCGAGCGGTTGACGGAAATCTTCACCGAGATGCACCACGTGCTGCGCCAGAACACGGCGGAGAAGGCTGCCATGGCCATCATCCCCTATCTGACTCCTACCCGATCTTGGGCTCCGACGCGCAGCCAGATGGCCTGATCTGTGGCGTGGATGAGGCGGGCCGGGGGCCGCTCGCGGGTCCGGTTTTCGCCGCCGCGGTGATCCTCGATCCCGCCCGCCCCATCGTGGGCCTTGCCGATTCCAAGAAGCTGACAGCGCGTCAGCGCGACGGACTCGCTGCGCAGGTGAAGGAGCGGGCGTTGGGTTGGTCCGTCGCCAGCGCTTCGGTGGAAGAAATCGATCGCCTGAACATTCTCCAGGCCACCATGTTGGCGATGACGCGGGCGGTCGAGGGGTTGTCCGTAGCGCCCGGCCTTGCCCTGATCGACGGCAATCGCTGTCCGCCGCTGGGCTGCCCTGCCGACGCCATCGTCAAAGGCGATGCCACCGTCCCGGCAATCTCCGCTGCCTCAATCCTGGCAAAAACAGCCCGCGATGCCCATTTGATGGAGCTGGATGCGCGCTATCCCCAATATGGCTTCGCGCAGCACAAAGGCTATCCCACCGCGGCTCACGTGGAAGCGTTGCGCGTCCACGGCGTGTCCGACATCCACCGGCGCAGTTTCGGCCCGGTCAAGCGGATCCTGAGTTCGGGAGCCTGACCTTTGCGCATCTCCAACGCGGGACGACCGCAGGAGCCGAAGACTCGGCGTGCCCGCGGCGCCCGGCGATCGGGCCCTTGTCGAATCGCCTACATCAACTCCTGGATGATCGCTTCGATGGCATCGGTGGCCGTTTGGGACAGGTTCAGGAACTTGAACCCAGTTTGATACAGGCCGGGGTTGTCGTCCTCCTTGACCCAAACGATTTCCGCCTGCACTGACACCCTCTCTTTTCGGCCGCTTTCCAGGGCAATATCGAGGATCAGGTCGAGCCGGTCACCCGTGCGGACGGGGCGCTCGCTCAACAGCCGCATGCCGCCCATGCTGATGTCCACCAACTGGCCGAGCGGAGAATCTTCGTCCCGCTCATAAACGTCCAAGTGGAAATCGGCGCTGTACCGCTCATATTCGCGCCGTTCGGCTTCGCTCCAATCGTTGTCTATCGACATCGCGTTTTCCTATATTTGTGGCTGGTACCGGAGGGGGCCGCCCGAGGCGATTTGCACCTCCCCGGCGCACCACGGCTCTCAGGGAAACATCGCAGAATCTGCCAGGAAGCGCAATATGTCCCGGCCGAAACTTCGGCCCGCACGACGTGCCTGTTTCAGCGGGCCGGGCCGAGGCCGATGCGCGGCAGCGCGCGCCGCAGGCCCGGCGTGGTGATGATGGTGCTGAAGACCGCCATGATGACCAGCATGGTGAACACGTTGCGGGAGATCACGCCCAGATCGTAGCCGACGTTGATGACGATGAGTTCCATCAGCGCCCGCGTATTCATCATGTAGCCCAAAGCGTTGGACTCATGGTGACTGAGGCCGCTGCTGCGGGCGGCGACGTAGGTGCCGCCGAACTTGCCCAGGGTGGCCAGGAATACCGTCAGGCCGCACCATCCCCATAGTGCCCAGGTGTCCAGCCCGCCGATATCCGTGCGCAGCCCGGTGTAGGTGAAAAAGATCGGCAGGAAGAACACCGTGACGAAATGGCCGATGCGCTCTTTCCAGGCGGCGATCATTTCCGGCTCGTCGTGCAACAGCACGCCCATGATGAACCCGCCGAAAATGGCAAAAATGCCTAGCTTGTAGGTCGCCATGGCGGCGAGGAATATGGCGGCGAAAAGGATTCCGAGCAGGTTGTTGCTGAGCGGTCCGCTCTTCTGCGTGTGGCGGATGATGCGCTTCATGACCGGCCGGACGGCGAGCCAGCACAGCGCAACGAAAAGCGCCACCGCGCCTACCCGCCCCGCGAACTCCCCGGCGTCGAATTGGGCTACCGCCAGCGTGGTCACCAGCGCCAGCAGCAACCAGCCGACCACATCGTTGATGGCGGCGGCAGTGATGGCGATCACCCCCAGCGGCCGGCGCGTCAGATCGAACTCCATCATGATCCGCCCCAGGATCGGCAGCGCAGTGATGGAGAACGCCGTGGCGACGAACAATCCCGAGGCGACGCGGTTCGCCTGCGGTGACAGCAGCGGCGCGGACTGGTAACCAAACAGCAGCCCAAGCAAGAAGGGCAAGGCCAATCCCGCAACGGCGACGCGCATCACCGTTCCGCGATGCTGCCGCTCGCGCAGGTGGGAGAAGTCGAATTCCATGCCGATCTGGAACATCAGCAGGATCAGGCCGATCTGGGACAACACCTGCATCGGCTCCGGCGCGGTAGAGCGGAACACCAGGGCGAAGACGTCCGGCGCCAGCAGGCCGAAAAGAGAAGGTCCGAGCAGCAGTCCGACGACGATTTCCCCCACCGCTGCCGATTGGCCAAAGCGCACGGCAAGATGGCCCCCAAGCCTGCCGGCGAGCACGATCACGCTCAACTGCAGCAGATTGGCGAACAGCATCGCTTCGCTCTTGTGGGCGGAAATCGCCGCGAGCTGACTTTCCAGACTCATGCTTAACAGATGCCGCCGTTGATGGAAATGATCTGCCCGGTGATGTAGCCGGCGCGCTCCGACGCAAGAAAACCCACCAGATCGGCGACTTCCTCGGCGCGGCCGGCGCGTTTCATCGGCACCAGGCGGCCGATCGTTTCGGCGTCGAAGCTGCCGGCGCTCATGTCGGTGGCGATAATGCCCGGCGCCACCGCGTTGACCGTGATGCCGCGGCTGGCGAGTTCGAGGGACAGCGACTTGGTCGCGGCGTGCAGCGCCCCTTTGGCCGCCGAATAATTGACCTGGCCGCGGTTGCCGGCCAGGGCCGCGACCGACGAGATGCTGATGATTCGCCCCCAGCGGCTGCGGATCATGGGCATCACCAGCGGCTGGGTCACGTTGAAAAAGCCATTCAGGGAAACGTCGATCACGCTGTCCC
>JBAWHH010000772.1:0-2264 GCA_049593715.1 Rhodocyclaceae bacterium | reverse complement strand
GCGTTGTTTCGGTTGCCGCGGCGGCGGCCGGTGCGGAAGCCGGCGGCGTTGCCGCGGGGGAAGAATCCGGGCTGGCCGGCTGGGCCGGGGTACTGGCCGTTGCCACCAGGGCCGGCTCAGGATGGGTCGCCTGCGCCACCGGCGGCGGCGGGTTCGACCCCTGCATACACTGGTAGAAGCGCGAGTAGTCGGCAACGATGGTGCGCTTGTACGAAATCGCCCGCCCCAGCGCGTCTTCGCTGGCATTGCGCGCTTCCACGCTGTACAGGTAGGCCACGACCAGGCCCGCGATCACCAGGAACAGAAAAACCCCGAAGACGCGCCAGTGGAAGCGCGGCGCCCTCTTTTCGCTTGGGGTGGTGGTTTCGGACATCGTGTTTGGCTCCGGGAGAGTTTGCAGTCGGTTCAGCCGCCGTCAGCGCGCCGCCGCAATGGCGTTGGCGAGGTCGAAAAACTCCAGCGTCGCCTTGGATTTCGGGTCCAGTTCAAACACCGCCAGCCCTTCGCTGAGGCTGCGGCAAAAGCCGATGCGCTGGCCGAGGCGCGCCGGCAGCACGCCCACGCCGTCGAGCATGTGCTTCAACACACCGAGCGCCACCGCCGCCTCCCGCGTCTCCCGCGATCCGCCCACCGGGTCGGTGCGGTTGAGGAACAGGGAAACACGGCATCCCGCCGGGCGCTGTGCCTGCACCAGCTTGAGATAGCGCTGGGTGGACCAGATGTCGGCCTGGCCGGGCACCACGGGCACGATCACGTGGTCTGCATGGCGGATCGCTTCCATCATGCGGTCGAGGTTCGAAGCGCCGACGTCCACCAGCACATCGGCGCCGTTGCCCTGCAGCGCGGGAATGGGCGAATCGGGCGGCAACAATTGCAGCACCGGCTCGAAGCCTTCTTCCCGGCGTACCGCCACCAGATCGGTCAGCGTCGCCTGGGGATCGAGGTCGAGCAGTTTGAGCGGCCGTTCCCGTTGCGCCGACCATATGGCCAGATTGAAAGCCACCGTGCTCTTGCCCGAGCCGCCCTTGAGGTTGCCGATGACGGTGATCATAGCCGTTTGAGAAAATTCCCCTGCCGCGGCTCAGAAGCCCCAGGGCCTGGCGCCCCACGGACTGCCGCCGCCGAAAGGACTCATGAAACTGTAAGGGCTCATGCCCGAGCCCCAGGGGAAGCCGCCACCGCCCCAGGGAGACCCTCCGCCGCCCCAGGGAGATCCGCCGCCACCCCAAGGCGACCCGCCGCCGCCCCAGGGATTGAACCCGCCACCCCAGGGATTACCCCCGGAAAAGGGGTTGCCGCCGGAAAAGGGATACCCGTAACCGAGCCCGTTGTTGTAGCCATTGAACGGATTGACGCCGGTGGTGAACGGATTCATGGCCGGGACCGCCGGCCTGGCGCTGCCGGTACCCCAGTCCAGCACCGGCACGCTGCCGCCGCTCCAGGTGCTGGGCGTGCCGCTGTACCAGGGCGTGCCCCCGCCCGCCCAAGGGGATGCCCAGCCGGCCGGGGCTGGCGCTGCGGCCAGCACCGCGATTGCCCCGAGCAAGGGCACCACGAACTGTTTTGGCGAGATGCCCATGGCTCAATATCCCCTGCGTGCGGGCGCGGTGCCACCGGGCACGACGATGTAACCGCCGCCGGGGAGGAACTGCACGCCCGGCCCCGCCGCGCCCTGCCCCGGCATATAGGGCGGCGCGTTCTCCAGCCCCTGGACCACGCTGCCATAGTCGAAGCCGTAGCCGCTGGCGATATAGGGACTGTCCCAGGGGCGGTAGGGCTCCGGCGCCATGAAGCCGCCGCCCCACGGTCCGTTCCACGGTGACGCCACGCCCGGGGTCGGCCCGGCCAGCGCAGCCCCCGCCGCCAGGGCGGCGACGATGCCCACTGCCCGCTTCACCAAGCTTGCCAGCATGTTCCTGCCCTCCCGGGACTGAGCGCCCGCCAACCGTGAACGATCATCCTGGAAACCCCCGTTGGACGTGCCCACCCAATTGATAAGCGTGGTTGAAGGGAATCAAGCCATTGTCCTCATGCGGTTAGCCTGCTTTCCGAGCGGCTGACCGAGGTTTCTAGGATCATGGATAGGCAACAACCGGCTACGAACCTTGCCCAGCCGGCGCCGGCCCCATGCCGCCCTGTTGGGGCGCACCGGGCACCGGACCCATCGGGCCCTGTCCCGCCGGACCGGGGCCCATATGTCCCGGTCCCATGGCGCCGGGCCCCATCGGTCCTGGTCCCATGCCCATCTGCGGCTGGCCCGGCGC
>JBAWHH010000771.1:0-1990 GCA_049593715.1 Rhodocyclaceae bacterium | reverse complement strand
CCAGACGGCCTGCAAGCCGTGCAATCGGGCGCGTAGCGCGCTCACCTAACGGGTGAGTACCACGGAAGTGGAGAAATGTAGTTTCCACGAGCGGTTGGCTAACCTTTCAAGCGGTCAACTGAGGTTTCTAGGTTCAATGGCAGGCGGGACAGCGAAAGCGGTGCCGGTCCGCGCGTTGGGTTCTTCTAAACTCCTCAGCGCTGCCGCAGCCTGTCGCTACGATCCCATAGGCGCAGCACAGTGGGGAGCGTGGAAGATTCCATTGGGGCCGCGCCTTGGCCGCCTCACCGGCCGAAACGAAGGGCGGGCACTCCTCGGTCCGCCTTTCCTTGCGTGGCCCATCCTCAACCTGGAGCGTCGGCCAGACTATCGCGCTCAGGTCCTTGGAATCCAACTTCCACGATGACTGATCTACGGCCACATGACGTTCATGTGTGCAATTGCCGTGGCCGATAAGCCGGCCTGCCATTTGCGCAAGGGCAAGCATGGGCAGGGCCGCATAGTAGGGCGCCAGCCCCCCATGCGGTTCCGTCGCCCTCCACCATTCGACCCCCGCCCATCGATCAAGATTCCAGGACAGCGACACTTCCGGTCCTTCGTGGCGCCGCGTGCCCTCCACATCAGACTGATCGGCTGAGCAAGTATCCGGGCTTGATGGTGGCTTCTTGGGCATAGGTGTTCCCATCTCCCCACCGAATCGGCAAGACACCGCGGCGAGAATGGCGAACTCGTACAGAACGACCAAGACCGCGACAAGCAGGATGGTGAAGATGACATGCAGCAAAGACGTCTCGCGGTTGCTTCTGCCAGGAGGCTGGGAACGAAGGGTTCGCACATCCTTGGCTGTTCCGGCGGTGCGGCGGTGCCCTCGGTGCCGGAGTCGCCGACAGGATACCCGGGCGCAGGCGAGCCCAAGTGAACGGCCCATGCTGGGCCCCCGGCGCGGAGAAATGCGTTTGGCTAGCCGCGCGTCTATGCCGGTTCGATGGCGGAAGGAGTTCTCCGTCCATATGAATCGTCAAAACGCACGATATCGTCTTCGCCCAGGTACGAGCCGGACTGCACCTCGATCATCTCCAGCGGCACGATGCCGGGGTTTTCCAGCCGGTGGGTGGTGCCGAGCGGGATGTAGGTGGACTGGTTCTCCGTGACGAGAAAACTTTCGTCGCCCCGCGTCACCCGCGCCGTCCCGCGCACCACCACCCAGTGCTCGGCGCGATGGTGGTGCATCTGCAGGGACAGGGTCGCGCGGGGATTCACCACGATGCGCTTAACCTGGTAGCGGTCGCCTTCGTCCAGGCCGTCGTAGTAGCCCCAGGGGCGATAAACCTTGCGGTGGATCGTGGCTTCCGTACGCCCGGCGGCCTTGAGCCGGCTGACGATCTGTTTCACGTCCTGGGTGCGGTCCTTGCGCGCCACCATCACCGCGTCCGGTGTCTCGACGATCACCAGATCGTCCACGCCGATGCAGGCCACCATGCGGTCTTCCGCCAGCACCAGGCTGCCGTGGGTGTCCTGCAGCATCACATCGCCGCGGACTACGTTGCCATCCTCGTCCTTGGCGCCGATTTTCCACAGCGCATCCCAGGCGCCCACATCCGACCAGCCGCAAGACATGGGGACCACGTACGCGGGAATACCCAGCGCTGTGTCCGCCGGCAGGCGCTCCATCACCGCGTAATCGATGGAATCCGAAGGGCAAGCCAGAAATTCCGCCCGATCCACGCGGCAGAAATCCGCATCGCGGCTGCTTTGGGCGAACGCCTTCTGGCAGGCGGCGAGGATGTCGGGGCGGAAATGCCCGATCGCCGCCAGCCACGCCGAAGCGCGTAGCGCGAACAAACCGCTGTTCCAGAGATACTCGCCACTGCGCACGTAGGCCTGGGCGGTGGGCAGATCGGGCTTCTCGACGAATCGGGTGATGCGGTGCGCACCGTTCTCCGCCGCTGCCCCCATCTGAATATAGCCGTAGCCGGTTTCGGGGCTCTCG
>JBAWHH010000770.1:0-3615 GCA_049593715.1 Rhodocyclaceae bacterium | reverse complement strand
CAGGGCAGGTTGAAATAGAAACACAGTTTGTCGGTGTCCGCCGCCCAGATCAGGGCCTGGCCCGAATTGGCCAGCGTCCGGTAGTTCTGTTCGCTGGCCGCCAACTGGCGCTCAACCTGTTTGCGTTGGGTGATGTCGCGCAGGATGGTGGCGTGATAGACGCCTTCGGGGCTCTCCCATTGACCCAGCGAGAACTCGATGGGGAATGCCGTGCCGTCCTTGCGTCTGGCCACGCCTTCGACGCACTGCGCCGCCGTGTCGGTGTGTCCCTTGGCCAATCGTCCCAGCCTGGTGCTAGCGGGCGCTTCGGCGGCGGGTTCGGCCATCAGCGTTGTCCAGGGTTGGCCCAGGATTTCCGCTTCCCCATAGCCAAAGATGCGCTCCGCAGCGGGATTCCAGGCCACGATTTTCCCGTTCATATCGGTGCTGATGATGGCATCGTGCGCCGACCAGGCGATGGCGCGATAACGCCGGTTGCCTGCTTCGCGGGCCTTGGTTGCCTCGGCCTGCATGACCATCAGGTCGTTGCGTCGCTGCTGGCGCCACAGCAGCACGGCGGCTGCCCCCAGCGCGGCTATCGCGAAAAAAACGATTGCGGCGACCCACATCGCCAGCGTCTGCACTGGCGCGAGCGCTTCGTTGCGATCGATCTTGGCCACGATGTGCCAGTCCGTTCCCGCCACCGGACCATAGGCGGCCAAAACGGCTACACCACGGTAATCGATGGCTGCGAGCGTTCCTTTTCTGGCCTCACGCACGGCCACCGCCGCGGGAAGGGAAGCCTTGTTCGCCGCAGGAATTCTCAAACTCAAGGCCTTGCCCTGGCGGTGGCGCGGTGCGTTGAGAAAGACGACCGAGTCGCCCTCCGCGCGAACGATGGAGGTTTCGCCGCTGGGGCTCGCCGAGGGCCACGTGCGGAGATAGGGAAAGAGGAAACGCTGCGGATCGATATGGAACAAGACACCCGCCACGGGTTGAGCTTTACCGTCGACCTGGGCTACCACGGGAGCAATGAAAGCCAGTTGCAGGACTCCGGATGGGGCTTCGATGAGGTCGGTGCGCTGGACTTTACCTGTGGCGAGCGCCCGGGCCAGCAGGCTCGAACGGATATTGGGCGCCCCTCGTCGCTCACCGAGGGATAGCAGCGACCTGCCATCGGTGCTTAGCAAGGAGATGCCGTCGTAATCAGCCATCTGAAGCAATGCTTGCAGCCGCGCACGCACGAATGGGGGCACTGGGGCATGGGCGCCTTCCCGGCGCCATTGCGCCACGCGCTCGGCAAATCCCGCATCGGCAGCGAGCACCCTGGCGTCTCCCTCCCGTTCGCTGAGCCAATTCTCGATCTGGCTCGTCTTGAGATCGGCAATCGCCCGCAGGTTGGCGTGGACTTCCCGTTCTTGGAGAGGTGTGTACAGCTTTACCACGCCAAACCCGATCAGCGGCACCAGCGCTACGAGTCCCACGAACAGCAATGCCCGCCGGCCGGTGCGGGGCTTACTTAGGACGCTGGCCGCCTCACCCGTCGAGCGGGCCGGTTCCTGCCAGACTTTGAGCAACAGATAGAGGAGTGCCCCGGTCACCGCAACGAAGGCGAAGCCTTTGATGGCAGACAGGCGCCCGAGTAGTGCCGGATCGGTGGTCGAGAGCGTGAGCAGCCGATCCGAGGCCGCAATCCACAGCGCGGAGATCGCGACGTAGATCATGACGACGCCAGTGATGCCCGGGCGGCGGGGTGACTTTGAAGCGCCCGCAGGTATTGCGTCCATGCCCGACTCCAATGATGAGTCAAAACGGTGCGCCGCCGCCCCGGAGCGCAGGTCCCTGACCGGCAATGCTACAGCGGGGAACGATGCACCTTCAACCGAGGCGCAATGCGCCCAATCGATGTTTCAGCTTGCACCAAGAAGCGCCCCGGGACCTGAAAACGCCACTGAAAAACGGGGTTTCCATCCACGCGGGACACCAGCAATCACAATCGTTGGAGAGGCTATCCCTCCGATTCCGGCAGCAACCGTATCGCGTTCCCGCAACGGGGCGCCACCGGCTGCCCGTGCGAGGTGACAGCGCTCATTTGCGGGCGGCCAGCCAATTCAGTAGCGTCAGGTACAAATCCGCCGGATTCACCGGCTTGGCGACGTGGTCATTCATTCCGGCATCCAGGCAGGTTTGCCGATCCTGGGCGAACGCATTGGCTGTCATGGCGAGAATGGGTACCGTGGCGCCGTTGGGCAGGTTGCGAATCCGCCGGGTGGCTTCCAATCCATCCATCTCGGGCATCTGCACGTCCATCAGGATCAGGTCGTAGTCAGCGCCCCCGACCATCGCCACTGCCTCAAGTCCGTTGCGGGCAAATTCGACGGTGAGACCCCGCAGCAGTTCCTCGGCCACCATCCGGTTCACTTCCTCGTCCTCGACCAGCAGCAGGCGTGCCCTGGAATGCTGGCGAAGCAATTGCTGCTCGGCCGTCTCCGCTTCCTGCGGGTGCGCGCGCGCTCCCAGTTCCTCGGCACTCGCTTTGCCCAGCCGCGCGGTGAGCCAGAAACGGCTGCCGCCTTCCGGCCGCGATTCGACCCCGACCTCGCCGCCCATCAGGTGGGCGAGGTGGCGGTTGATCGCCAGCCCCAGCCCAGTGCCGCCAAAGCGGCGGGTGGTGCTGCTATCGGCCTGCTCGAAGGCGGCAAACAGGCGGGCTTGTTGCTCGGCGGTGACCCCGATACCGGTGTCCGCGACCGCGAAGCGCACCAGCAGATCCTGCTCGCTCTCTTCGATCACGCGGGCGCCCAGGCTGATCTTGCCTCGTGCGGTAAATTTGACTGCATTGCTCAGGTAATTGAGCAAGGCCTGGGTGAGGCGCGTGACATCACCGCGGAGCATGCCTGGCACGCCCTCGATGTCGATCTCAAAATGCAGTCCCTTGGCCTGCGCTCGCTCGGCAATCAGCGCTTCGAGGTTGTCGCACATGCTGTCCACGCTGAAGACCCCCTCATCCAGGGCCACCTTGCCCGCCTCGATCTTGGACAGGTCCAGGATGTCGTTGATGATCGCCAGCAGGTGTTCGGCGGCGCCTGCGATCTTGCCCAACTTGTTCGTCTGGTCCGCATCCAGGTTGCCGCGCCGCTGCAGGACGTACGCAAGGCCAATGATGGCATTCATCGGAGTACGGATTTCGTGGCTCATGTTGGCCACGAAAGCGCTTTTGGCGACGCTGGCGGCTTCTGCCCGGGCCTGGGCGTGCGCAAGCTGCGCCGTGCGCGCCTCCACCAGCCCCTCCAGATGATGGCGATGGCGGCTCAGTTCCTCGGCTATCGCTTTCTTCTCCGAGATGTCTTCCTTCACCGCCAAATAGTGGGTGATCCGCCCGTCTGCTTCTCGAATCGGCGCGATGGTGGCGAACTCGACGTATTCGGTGCCGTCCTTGCGCCGATTGACGAATTCCCCTTTCCAGGATCGGCCCCCGGTAAGGCTTGCCCACAAATCCTCGTAGCGGTCTTTCGGCGTCTTGCCCGCATTGAGAATGCGCGGATTGCGGCCGAGCACTTCTTCACGCCCGTAACCCGTGACCTGAACGAAGGCTTCATTGACGTATTCGATGTTGGCGTCCAGGTCGGTGATGAC
>JBAWHH010000769.1:0-2798 GCA_049593715.1 Rhodocyclaceae bacterium | reverse complement strand
GCGCAACTGCGGCGACTGCATCGACGCTCTGGAGAAGCTCGTGGGGCCGGAACCGCTGACCGGCTCGCGGCTGAAGCGCCCCGGCCAGTTGATCGCGGGCTCGACGACCCTCAACCCCGGTGGCCGGCCGATCGAAGTCCTTCATTTCGGCGCCAGCCAACAGCCCGGCAGCCTGACGGTTTTCGATCCGGAAAGCGGCCTGCTTTACGCCGGAGGACTCGCCAGCTTCGATGTGGTGCCAGACGCGCGGGATGCGGATCTGACGGCCTGGCGCGCGGCACTGACAGAACTGCGCAAGCTGCCGCTAAGCTGGGCAATACCGGGACGTGGGCCAGCGGCAAAACCGGAACGGCTGGATGGGGTTGCTGAGTATCTGGCCTCGCTGCAGCAGCAAACCCGCCGCGCCTACGATGAAGGCGCCAGCCTGGGCGAGGCCACCAACCGAATCACTTTGCGCCAATTCAAGGACTGGGCAGGGTACGAGCCCACCCACCGGCGCAACGTCAATGCGGAATACCTGCGGCTCGAAGCGCGGGAACTGGGCCAGAAAGATTGACGCCAAGGCTGGTGGCGGTGCCACCGGATTCGGCCCCCAAACGAGCTACGGCGCTCTGCGCGCAGGCGCAACCCACCTCCAGAGCAGCCCCGCCAGCACCGCCGCGGCCACGTAGAGCGCGGTGAACACCCAGCCGGGCCAGTCCCAGTACAGCAGGCGCCCGAGCCAATACTCGACGAAACCTTCTCCGCCGTCGCCCGCGCCGCGGAGCCGGCTCTCCATCACGGTCAGCGGGCAGGCAATGCCAAGCAAAGCCTCTGCGGCGACGAACGCGATGGCGCCGAGGTGGGCCAGGCGCCAGCCGCGCCGGCGGACGAAAGACCAGCGCAGGGCAGCGCCGAGGGGAATGACGAAGTAACCCGCGGTAATGAAAGCCACCAGGGCGAAATGGGCGACGAGGACGAAGTCAGCCAATGGCGCAGCCGACATGTTGGGTTAAAGGGTCTGAATTGGACCTACCGGCAGACCCGCGGCGGGCGTTGTCAGGAGCCGGTAGCGACGGGGCGCGCCGGATCGGCGCACCATTCGCTCCACGAACCCGCATAGAGGCGCGAGCCCCGCAGCCCGGCCAGTTCCATCGCCAGCAGATTGTGGCAGGCGGTGACGCCGGAGCCGCAGGTATGGACGATCTGGCCCGGGTCGCGCCCATCCAGGAGGACGCGAAACTCATCGTTGAGCGCGGCGGCAGGCTTGAAAAAGCCTTCTGCATCGATGTTTTCGCCGAAAAACCGGTTGATCGAGCCGGGGATGTGCCCGGCAACGGGATCGAGGATTTCGTTTTCGCCGCGGAAACGCTCCGGCAGCCGGGCGTCGAGAAGCAGAATGGCGGAATTTGCCAACCCGGCCGCCACCGCGGCGGTGTCTACGACTTGCTGGCGCCGCAGCCAGTAGCCGAAACGGGAAGCGGCGCGCCGCTCCAGGCCGCGGTCCCGAGGCAAGCCGGCATCGATCCAGGCCGGAAAACCGCCGTCCAGCACGGCGACATCGTCGTGGCCGAGCCAGCGCAGCATCCACCACAGCCGGGAAGCGAAGATCCCGTCCGCGTCATCGTAGGCCACCACCTGGCATTCGTTGTCGACGCCTTTCTCCGCCAGAAGATCGGCGAAGCGGTCCGGGTCCGGCAACGGATGGCGGCCATTGACGCCGGTCTTCGGCCCCGACAGGTCTTCATCGCAATGCATGAACTGCGCGCCGGCAATGTGGTTCGCCACGTAAGCGCGGCGGCCCGCCTCGGGCCTCGCCAGATCGTGCCGGCAGTCAAAGACGACCAGATCGGGGTGGCCAAGAACCTCGGCCAGTTCGGCCGTCGAAATCAGTGTGCCGAAACGATTCATTCCGCCGGTTCGGCCAGCCAGGAACGGGCTTCCTGCTCGTCGTGAAAGACTTCCACGTCCGCTTCCACGAAAATCTGCGACAACCACGCGCTCCAGGCCACCCACTCGCTGTCGGTGAGCACGGCGATGCGCTTGAAGTCCTTGGGGTGCTGGCGCGAAAACTTGATCTCTTCCCACGCCACGTCGAGGGTGAAGTCGGCCATTTCGCGCAGGTCGAACAGCAGGTTTGCTGGGCCATCGGACTGAGTCTGATGGACGGCGGCTTCTTCGAATTCCTTGAAATCCGCGAGGGTGAACTCGCCGAACACGGCGACATTGATCAGGTTCTTGTGTTCGTCAATGGCGATCATTTTGTTCTCCTGAATGTCCGGAACCAACTATAACCGAGACCCGCGCATCCCGCTGAGGGCGGGCCACGCCCACCGACACTGACGCCGCCACACCGCTGACCACCACCACTGCCATGCCCAGCCAGGACAGCAGCGCCGGCACTTCGTCCCAGACGAACACGCCGAGCAGGGCTGAAAAGACTACCGTCGTGTAGGCGAGCGACGCGGAGACCAGGGTCTTGCCGCAGCGATAGGCGCGGGTCATGGCAAGTTGGGCCATGCCACCGAAGACGCCGACGCCGAGCAGTATGGCAAGACCGCGGCCCTCGACGGCGTGGAACGACCCGGACCCCGCAAGCCAGGGCAGCGCGCCCAGCGTGGTGATCACCGAGAACTAGAAAACGGTGCGCCATTCCGGCTCGCCCAGGTCGCCGAGATTGCGCACGTTGAGATACGCCACCGCCGCAAGAAACCCCGACACCAGGCTGCCCACGGCGAACCAGATCTGCTCGCGATGCAGAGTCGGCTGCAGCAGCAGCACAACGCCGCAGAACCCCAGGACCAGGGACAGAACGAGCC
>JBAWHH010000768.1:0-1598 GCA_049593715.1 Rhodocyclaceae bacterium | reverse complement strand
GTGCCGCTTTGGCCCAGAACATCGGCAGCCGCAGATAGTCCGCCAACACCGGGTTGAGGCCGAGCCAAGCCAGCATCAGCGCCAGGGCCGCGGCAAGGCCCAGGGCAGCGGCCGCGCCGTAGCGGCGGGCGAAAACGTGTTGTTGTACGGGGCCGGCGCCGCTGGCAAGCAGGGTGACGAGGTCTTCGGTCTTCATGGTGTCGCGCGGATTTTCGCCGCCAGGGCTTTGAGGCCGCGATGCACGGCCACCTTGACCGCCGATTCGGACATGCCGTTGAGCCGGGCGGTTTCGGCGACGGAAAGCCCTTCGATTTTCACCTGCACGATGGGCAGGCGCTGCTTGTCCGGCAGTGCCGCCAGCAGCTTGTCGAGATCGCGGCGGGCTTCGGCGGCATCTGAATCAGGAGCGGCGAAGAATTCCCCATCGTCTTCCAGCGGGTCGTTGAGGCCGTCGCCGCGGCCGTGGCGGCGCAGGAAATCGACGAGTTTATAGCGCGCCACGGCGTAGGCCCAGGGCGTCAGGGGCTGGGCGGCATCGTAGGTATGGCGCTGATTGTGAATGGCGAACAAGGTCTCTTGCACCAGATCTTCCACTTCGTCCGGATACCGCGCCAGCCGCTTCCTGAAGTAGGCCCGCAGGTGGCGGCTGAGCGCGTCGAGGAACAGCCGGTAAGCGGCGGCGTCTCCCGCGGCGGCCTGGGCGAACAGGGCCCGCAACCGCGCTTCCGGGCTGCTTCCTCGGTTGTCCTTGGTTAGTTCGTCCGCTGGTGGCATCGGGTTACAGAGTAATTGGGCTTTTCGGGCCGGCGGCGAAAAATTTTGCCAGGCCGTGTAACCGCCAGCCAGTGGCGGGCGAAGTAGGGTTCAGACCGCCGGTCCTGGCGCACACCGCGCCGAGGGGCGGTCGCAAATATGACCTCAAGGAGAGACCACCATGAAGAAGACCAGCATCGTTGCCACCGCAGTCGTGTTGAGCGCCCTCACCGCGGGTATCGCCCAGGCCGAGGACAAGAAGGCCATGGACGACAAGAGTGCGCGGGAGAAATGTTACGGCGTGTCGATGGCCGGCAAAAACGACTGCGCCGCCGGCCCGGGCACGAGCTGCGCCGGTACCTCGAAGACCGATTATCAGGGCAATGCCTGGAAGTACGTGCCGGCGGGCACCTGCGCTTCGGTCAAGACGCCGAAGGGCATGGGCTCGCTGACGCCCATCAAGGGCTGATCCGGGTCCGGGCGGAAGAACGACCATGAGCCCCTCCGCGGGAGTCAGCCTCAAGCCGGAATATTTCGAACCGGCCTGCGCCGCCCCCGCGGGGGGCCTGTGGTTCGAAGTCCATCCGGAAAACTACATGGCCGCCGGCGGGCCGCGCCTGGCCTGGCTGGCGGCGGTGCGCGATCGCCACCCCCTTTCGCTGCATGGGGTGGGCCTATCGCTAGCCGCTGCGGCCGACCCCGATCCGGCCCATCTGGAGCGCTTGGCGCATCTGGTGGATCGTTTCGAGCCGTTCCTGGTGTCGGAGCACCTGGCCTGGTCGGCTTGGGCCGGCGCCTATCGGCCGGACCTGCTGCCGTTTCCCCGCACCGGCGAGGCGCTGGCC